>NZ_JAKRNB010000010.1:0-104810 GCF_022347395.1 Corynebacterium sp. ACRPF | reverse complement strand
CATGCAACTCAACCGCCGCCCCCGCAAAACCCTGGGCTTTCAAACACCAGCCGAGAAAATGGCCGCACTGATAAACTCAACCGAAACATAAGACGTGTTTCCACGACCACTAGAATCCGCCCTCCACGGGGGCTAAATGAACCGCGCCGCTTAGCGCAGGCCTGCGGCACGCTCGAGCTCGTGCTTTGCAATGTCCGCAGACTTCGGCACGATGGAAAAGACCTTGCGCTCAGTGTCCATGCCCTTGGTGAGGTTGAGCATACGCCCCTCCAGGCCGAAGCAGAGGCCGGCAGCGAAGTCGATGAAGCGCTTGGCGGTGGCCTTTTCGGCGTCAGTCAACTCGAAGACAACGGCATCGCCGTCGCGGAAGGGCTCGCCTACCTTGGCGGCATCATTGAAAGACGTCAGCGAGATGGCCACGATGGTCGGAACGAATTCCTCCTGCGCTGGGGCCGGCTCATAGGACTGCGGGGCGCGGCGAGGTGCGTAGGCCGAGGAGCTATTTTCGGAGTAACGCGGCTCCTCGTTGTAGTAGGCATCGTCCTCTTCGATGTCCACCGGGCCCAGCCCGAAGAAATCCTTCGTCTTATCAATGAATGACATTTTTGGGTCTCCCTCTGACCTAAATTTGTACAAGTCTGAACGCGTAAAATGTGTCTGGTGTGACTCATGTGATTTACGCCGTGAAATGCGCTTTTGCGATGTTTTTAACCTACTGGCCGCGGCCCCATGATACTGGTTCCGACACGCACGATATCACTGCCCGCAGCAATTGCCTCGGCCATGTCCGCGCTCATGCCAGCAGAGAATTTCAACGGTCGATTCAGCTCAGAGGATAAGCGATCTACCTCTCCGCGGACGTTTCGGAATACCTCGCCAGCATCGGCATCAAGTGGCGGAACCACCATGAGTCCGGCAAGTTCTAGGTGCTGCGCTTTTTCCACGGCACGCACGACCTCATCGAGCGCGTCCGGAGTTACCCCACCTCGAGCGCCATCGCCGTCGGCGGAGACTTGGATAAATACCGGCAAATTGCTTTCGCGCTCGCCTCGTTCCTTGGCTAAGGAAACTCCCCGCTCCAGCGCGTGGGCGAGCTTGAGGGAATCAAGCGAATGGACGCTGGCGGCCCAACGAGCCACATGGTTGGCTTTTTTGGTCTGAATTTGGCCAATCATGTGGAAACGCAGCTGCGGCAGCTCAGCGGCCTTGGCGCGGGCTTCTTGCTCCCGGTTTTCGGCGACGTCGGTAATTCCTAGCTCTGCCAGCAGGGCAATATCGGCAGCTGGGTGAAACTTCGTTACCGGCAACAGCTGCGGTGGTTTTCGCCCTGACTGCGCTGCTAGCCGTTCAATCTTGGCAAGGGTGGCCGATAGGTTTTGTTCTAGCTGTGCCTTTCGGTCTGACATTACTTAGCCTCCAACCAAATTAATCCAGCCTGGCGGCCGGTGGTGCCTTCGCGGCGATAGGAAAAGAAGTCTTCGTCTTCGATGGTGCAGCGCGGGTCGGATTCAATCGCGGTGATGCCTAGCCCCATGAGCTGGCGAATCAGCCCTGCGCGCACATCGATGCCCCACGTGCCCTTCGACGTCCGAGTCTTGGAACCGGGCAAGCGACTCTCGACGTCATTGGCCATTTCCTCAGGCACTTCGTAGTTCTTTCCGGAAGCGGCCGGCCCCATGACCACCTGAATGCGCTCGGGCTGTGCGCCAAGCTTCTGCATTTCGCGCACGGTATTGACCACAAGGCCGTTGCGGGCGCCAAGGCGGCCAGCGTGGGCGGCGGCGATGACGCCAGCGGTGACGTCGACAAGCAGCACCGGCGTGCAATCCGCAACAAGGACGCCCAAGCCCAAGCGGCGCTGGGTGGTGACAATTGCGTCTGTGGCTGGCACGGGCTCGTCCTGTGGACCATCGACGACGGTGACGGTATTGGTGTGAAGCTGTTCCATCCACACGATGTCGTCCAGACCGGTCACGCGCTTCAGGCGCTCGCGGTTAGCGGCAACCGCGTCGGGGTCATCGCCGACGTGGTGCCCCAAGTTGAAGGAGTCGTATGGAATAGCAGACGCCCCGCCAGCACGGCTAGTAAAAACCATGCGGACGGGGCGTGTGGTGCGATGTTCCTCGTTTACTGGCATGCACACCAGCGTAGCGCTTTGCGCTTAGCGCATGAAGGAAGGCACGTCCAGATCGTCGTCGCCGTCATCGTCACGACGCTGCGACGGGCGGGACAAACGGTAGTCATCGCGGCGCTCCTCGCGGGAGAAACGGTCAGAGTTGGTGAACAGACCGCTAGATTCTGGGCGACGCTCCTCGGCGGGGCGCTGCGGGGCGTAGCGCTCTCGCTCCTGGCCGGCGCGCGGCTCGTAGGAGTGGCGCGGAGAGTAGTCATCCTGTACCGGCTGAGCGGCAGCGGGCTGCGCCGGTGCCGGGGTGACGGGTTCTGCGGCTTCGCGCTGGCGATTGTCAAAAAGGGAGCCCGGCTTGCGCTGTTCCTGCTGCGGCTGCTGCTGCGCAGCGGCCTGGGTCATATTGGCCTCGGCATCGAAACCGGTGGCAATGATAGTGATGCGGATTTCATCGCCCAGGGTGTCATCGATGATGGTACCGAAGATGAGGTTGACGTCTTCGTCAGCGCGCTCTTCCACCATGGAGGCGGCGGCGTTTACTTCGTGCAGGCCGAGATCGGAGCCGCCGGCGATGGACAGCAGCACGCCCTTGGCGCCTTCCATCGTGGATTCCAACAGCGGGGAGTTAATGGCTTGCTCAGCAGCGGTCATGGCGCGGTTATCACCGCGGGCGGAACCGATGCCCATCAGCGCGGAGCCAGCGTCAGACATAACGGAGCGGACGTCCGCAAAGTCGACGTTGATCATGCCCGGGATGGTGATCAGGTTGGTAATACCCTGCACACCATTGTGCAGCACCTCATCGGCAGCACGGAAAGCCTCAACGATGGAGAGCTCTTCCCCACCGAGCTGCATCAGGCGATCGTTCGGAATGACGATGAGGGTATCGCAGACCTCGCGCAGCTCCTCAATGCCGGCCATGGCCTGGCGGGTACGGCGAGCGCCTTCGAACTTGAACGGGCGGGTGACAACACCGACGGTCAGCGCACCCATTTTCTTCGCGATAGACGCCACGACCGGAGCAGCACCGGTGCCGGTGCCGCCACCCTCGCCGGCAGTCACGAAGACCATGTCGGAGCCCTCGAGGGCGTCTTCAATTTCGGACTTGTGGTCTTCTGCGGAGGTCTTTCCTACCTCAGGGTTAGCGCCGGCGCCGAGGCCACGGGTGGCCTCACGGCCAATGTCGAGCTTGGTGTCTGCATCGGAGAAAATGAGGGCCTGGGAGTCGGTGTTGATGGCGACGAACTGAACACCCTTGAGGCCTTCTTCGATCATGCGGTTGACGGCGTTGACGCCGCCGCCGCCGACGCCGACGACCTTGATATCCGCGAGATTGTTATTGGAAGAGATCATGTGAGTAGGTCTCACCTTTCGCTACTTTAAGTCTGCACGTGCATTAAACGAGGAATGTAATGCGCTCCGCCGAAGGCGAATCGCGTTCCTTTCCATCTTTAACGACAGCGGTGTAATTTTCACGCACATTTTCCGCGTGTCGAGACCCTCAAGTTCCACTTTAGGGTTGCTCACCTGCGGTTTTACAAGTCACACCCGCATCATCCGCCCCACGGTTCAGGCACTAAAAAGAGCCCGTGCAGCGCACACGCCTAAGCGGTGCTGCACGGGCCCACAAGAGCGATAAAGGCACCTGCGGGGGCACCCGTCGCCCTATCCGCGGGTGGTGACCAACTCAGGGTTGGAAATATTCCACTCGCGGCCTTCCATCTTCAACACTGTGGCAAAAGCATGCGCCTTGTCCTCATCGTTAGAATCGCTGGCACCCCAGAAGATGCGCCGGTCATCTTTGGTGGTGAAAGTCAGCGAATATTCGCCCGCCACTTCCAGCTTTGCTACTTGTTTGCGGACGTCGTCGGAAAGCGCTGCAATCGCTCGCACGGCATCCTGGATTTGCGGCGAGCCACTATCGACGGAGCCCGTCACCTCAACCGCGCCCGCGGGAGGCTCAGCGGAGGTAAACTCCTCGCCCTTATCATCGATCAGGAAGGGCTTATTATCGCGCTTTACAAACGCCACAGCCTTGTGCTCGGACACGTTGATGGTCAAGGTCGAAGGGAAATCGCGAGAGACTGTCACCGAATCGACCCAGTCCAATCCAGCAACACCGGAAGCTGCCTCACGCGCATTAACGCGTAGCAAATTTTCGCCCTTGGGAACCCCAGAGGCTTCCTCCACCTGTGCGGGATCGAGCTGATGGACGCCCTCCACCTGAAAATTACGTACCTTTAGGACGGGAACTGTCCACATCACGGCGGCCACTATGAGGACCACAGCGACAATTGCAGCGATGACCCCAGCGATGAGCTTTGCGGATACGCGCACTAGCTTGCCCGCAATTCATCGAGGATTTCCGCCGCCACCATGGTTACCGAGCCAGCTCCGATGGTCAGCACCACATCGCCTGGCTCCGCCACCGACACGACGTCGCGGGCAGCGGCGGAAAAGTCTGGCTCGAAGATGACCTGCATGTCAGCGGGCATCTTATCGGTAATGATGCGGGAGGTAATTCCCTCCACGGGCTGTTCGCGAGCGCCGTAGATGTCGAGTACCACGGCGGCGTCGGCAAGCGAGAGTGCCTGGGCAAACTCGGCGTCGAATTCCATGGTGCGCGAGTACAGGTGCGGCTGGAAGCACGCGATAACGCGCCCGCCGTGGCCTTCCGCCTCGACCTTTGCGCGGGCGGCCCGCAGCACTGCCGCAACCTCAGTGGGATGGTGCGCATAATCATCAAAGACCCGCACGGGTTTGCCCTGCTTGTCGACGCTCCCCCGGTACTCAAAGCGCCGCCGCACACCGCCAAAATCAGCCAATCCCTCGGCGATGGCGGCCGGGGTGCCGCCGGAGAGCACGCCAGCGATCAACGCGCCCATGGAATTGAGCACCATGTGGTGGCCTGGGATCTGCAGCTCGTAGCGCACGGTTTCAGAAACGCCAGGAAGGTTGACTTTGACGGTGGTGTCCATGCCTTCCGCGGTGGTCTCTTCGCGGACCAACTCGGCCGCCAGTGGCACGGTAGAGGTAAAAGACTTCTCCGGCGAGCCGTAGGCCACGACGTTGATGCCGCGCTCCAGCGCCCGCTCGCCAGCCCGGGCAGCATGCTCGTCTTCAGCACACACAACAAGGTAGCCGGTCTCCGGGGTAACCAAGTCAGCAAAGTCATCGAAGACTTGGAAATAGGCTTCCTCGCTGTGGAAGAAGTCGAGGTGGTCGGGCTCGATAGTCGTGAGCACCGCGACGTCAGGGCTATAGCGCAGCAGGGAGGCATCAGATTCATCGGCCTCGGCGACGAAAGCTTCCCCGGTGCCACCGTGGGCATTGGTACCCGCGCGGTTGAGCTGGCCGCCGATGGCGAAGGAAGGATCAAGACCCGCGTGTTGCATCGCGCTTACGGTCATCGACGTGGTGGAGGTTTTGCCATGGGTGCCAGCCAGCAACACCTGCTGGTGGCCTTCCATCAAGGCGGCGAGCAGATCGGAGCGGCGAATTACCGGGATATCGTTATCCTTTGCGGCTACTAGCTCCGGGTTGTCTTGGGGAATGGCGGCAAACGAGGTAACTACGACGGTAGGCAGCTCACCTGACAGTCGCAGATTTTCCGCGGCATGGCCGATGGCGACCTTGGCGCCCATGGTCCGCAGCACCTCCACCGGGGTGGAGTCTTTGACATCGGAACCAGTGACCACTCCGCCGCGAGCGGCGAGGATTCGCGCGAGCCCCGACATTCCGGAACCACCAATGCCGATGAGGTGGACGCGGCGCAGATCGTAATGTGCGGGATCGGTCATTTACTTATCCTTCCTTCCAGCGGCGTCTTCGGCCTCGGATACGCGGGCGGCGATGCGGTCTGCGATGGAATTGGCCACGTCTCCGGCGCTAGCATGGGCGGCGGCGTGCGTCATCGACTCGAGGCGTTGCGGGTCATCGAGAATGCCACGCACCTCGGAGATGAGTCGTTCTGCGGTCAGCTCCGCGTCCGGAATCTGGATGGCAGCGCCTGCCTCGACCACGTCGCGGGAATTGAGCGCCTGTTCGCCATTGCCGTGCGGCAGCGGAACGTAAATGGCCGGCAGGCCTGCGGCGGATACTTCGGCAACGGTCATCGCGCCAGACCGGCACACGACGAGGTCGGCTACCGCAAGGGCGGAGCCCATGTCCTCGATATACGGCAGTGCGGCGTAGTTCGGGTGTTCCGCGGGCGGATCATTCTTCTTGCCATAGGCGTGCAGGAGCTGGAAGTCCTGCGCCAGGTCCTCCACCGCTCCAGCAACGGCGCGGTTGATGCTGGCCGCACCTTGGGACCCGCCGGTGATGAGAATGGTGGGAAGCTCGGCCAGGTTCCACTTGGTGCGCGCGTCTGCGGCCAGGTTGCCATTCGGGTCGTCTGCCAGGCTCGGCCGAACGGGAATGCCAACGACCTCGCCCGGCATGCCAGAATCCGGGTGGGCGTTGAGTCCAATGCCGCCCATCTTCACGCCGAGCTTATTGGCCATTCCAGCCAAAGCATTGGTCTCGAGAACATAAAAGGGGATGCCGAGGGATCGCGCAGCAATATAGGCCGGCCCGGCCACGTAGCCGCCGGTGCCAAAGACGACATCCGCCTCGACGTCTTTGAGTACCTGCTTGGCCTCCCCCACCGCGCGGGAGAGGTTGAACGGTAGCTTGAAGAGCTGCGCGTTGACCTTGCGCGGGATTGGCACGGGGGTAATCAGGCTAAGGTCCACGCCGCGGGCGGGAATGATATCGCGCTCGAGGCCCTTTTCGGTACCGAGAGCAGTGATGCGTGCGCCGTGGCGCTCGCGCAAAGCTTCGCCCACGGCGAGGGCGGGTTCAATGTGTCCGGCGGTGCCGCCACCTGCGATGACGACGGAAATAGGCGTGGAATTCATAGCCTAAAGGCTACCAGCGCCGCCTAGCGATAGCGGCGCTCGGCGCGCGGATAGCGGCGGCCGCTTCCGGTTACGGGGCGACCAAAGCGCTCCTCGCGCACGCGGGATCGCGGCTCCTGCGGACGAGCGTGACGGCCCTGCTGCTTCTTCTTCGGCTTCGGCACTGGCTGCGGCTCGCCGATGAACAAAAGGCGGTCGAACAGCGGGCGGCCGAAATTCTGCATGGCGGAAATTTGCATCGGCTCGTGACGCGCCACGTTGCACAGGATGCCCATCGAGCCAATCGTGATGATCGCCGCGGTACCGCCGGCAGAAATCATGGGCAGCTGAATACCGGTCACCGGCAGCAGGCCAATGACGTAGCCAATATTTACGAAGGCCTGCGTGACCACACCGATGGTCAGCGTTGCGGCCAGCAGGGACTGGAACTGGTTCTGTGCGCGCATCGCGGTGCGCAGGCCCACATAGCCCAAGGCGGCGAATAGCACGATGACGAGCGCACCGCCCCACCAGCCGAGTTCCTCACCCACGATGGCGAAAATAAAGTCATTTTTCGCCTCGGGCAGGTAGAACCACTTGGCACGGGATTGGCCAATGCCAACGCCCCAGAAGCCGCCGTCGGCAAGCGAGAGAAAGCCCTGATAGGACTGGAAACCCGTACCTTGAGTATCGGAGATATTGCCCACTAGGGCGTCGAAATAGGTGTGGAAGCGGTTGGACCGGAAGCCGCCAGAAAGGAAGATAAACAGCAAACCGCACACGGCTGCGACGCCGATGGTCGCCGGAACGCGCCAGTCGACACCCGCGAAAATCAGGGTGAAGACAACCACGAGGGCCAAGGACAAAGCCATACCGAAGTCGCCCTGAAGGACGATGAGCAAGAACATAACGCCGGCAATGAGGGAGTACATCATGAAGGGATCCGTCACCTTCATGGATTTGTGCTCCTTATCCGCCAATACGGTCGCACCAAACATGCCTACGGCGACGCGGGCAAGCTCCGAGGGCTGCAGGGAGAACGGTCCCAAGTAAATCCAGGACTGGGAACCTACCTCCTCGCGGCCGGTACCGACGCCAGGGATCAGCACCGCGATGAGCAAAATGATGGACAAGCCCACAATCCACGGCACGCATTTGCGCAGGGTATGCGGCGACACCTTGAGGCCAAACCAAAAGGCAACGAGACCCAAGAACACCATCACGCACTGGCGCAATGCTTGGTTCCATACTCCGCCGTCCTCGGTTAGGGAAGTAGCCATGGAGGAAGAAAAGACCATGAGCACGCCGATGCCCACGAGGAAGAAGATGATAAAGCGCAGCAGCTGGTAATCAAGGCCTGCTTCCTGGCGGGCTCGCTCGCGCAGCTCGCGAACGCGGTCGCCAAAACTCTTGGAGCGCGGGCGCTGCTGGGAGGTGGCCGTCATGTGTTCTCCTGATCCTTAAATCTATAGCTCTAGTTGCGGGTAAGCTCCCGCGCGGCCGCGGCAAATACATCACCGCGTTGAGCCATGCCGGTATACATATCCAACGATGCCGCAGCCGGCGCCAAAAGAACGGTATCCCCGGCGTCGGCGTGTTGCAGTGCAGCCTCCACCGCAGCGTTCATGGCTGCAAAAGGCTCCTGCGTTTCAATGACGTCCACCGGGGCATGCGGCGCGTGCGCGGCGAGGGCCCGGGCCACCTCTTCCCTATCCACACCTAGGACTACCGCGGCCTTGATGTGGGCGGCGTGCTTGGCGACGAGCCCGTCTACCTCCGCGCCCTTCAACTGCCCGCCGGCAATCCAGACCACGGAGTTGAGCCCCTTGAGCGCCGCATCCGCCGCGTGCGGGTTGGTGGCCTTGGAATTATCGATGAACGTGATGCCGGAATGCTCATGGACCACAGCGCCGCGGTGCCCGGCGACGGTATATGCGGACAGCCCCTGCGCAATGGACTCCGGGGTGGCGCCTGCCAGACGCGCGACGCTGGCTGCGGCCGCAGCGTCTAGGACTCCTGCCAGGCCGGCGGGCTCAATGCCCTCTGCGGACGCGAGATCCTCGCGCTGCTCGTTAAGCCGCGAGACAAGACGGCCGGCGCTTACGCCCACCTCTCCCTGTGTGGGTTCAGCGGCAGTAAAGCCGAAGAGGTCTGCGGTATCCGCGGCGTAGCGGACCGCCTCGGCGTCATCCTTGCCTACCACAGCGACGTCACCGGAGAGCACCTTGGCCTTCGCGCGGGCATAGGCATCGAACGATCCGTGCCAATCTAGGTGATCATCTGCCAGGTTCAGCAACACGCCCACATCCGGGCGCAAGTGGCTCGACCAATGCAACTGGAAAGAAGACAGCTCTGCGCAGAGAACGTCGACGCGAGGGGTGGCAGTGAGGGCGTCGAAAAGCGAAACGCCGATATTGCCCACCGCCAGTGCGCGGTTGCCGGTGCGCTTGGCATCAGCCTGCATAATCTGGGCCAACATACCGGTAGTGGTGGTTTTGCCGTTAGTCCCGGTAACTACCAGCCAGGTACGCGGCGCGCCGAAGACGCCCGCACGATCCAGGCGGTAGGCCAGCTCCACGTCACCGATGACCTCTACCCCAGCGTCCTGGAAAGCAACCAACAAAGGCGAATCGGGACGCCAGCCCGGCGAAGTAACCACAAGGTCAAACTCGCCCTGGGCGGCAGAATCGACGGAGACGGTTGCTACACCGAATTCCTCCGCCAATTCCGCCAGCGCGGTCTGGTTGGAATCTGCCACGGTGGTATCCACCCCGAGGCTTGCCAGCATAGCGACGCAACCGCGCCCCGATACTCCCGCCCCGGCTACGAGCACTCGCCCGCGCAACGAGGATGGCAACTCGGTCATCTCTATTCCTCTTTCCTCGATAAAGCTAAAAAGGCATGAGTTTTAGGAAGCAAAGCCGACGGCAGACAGCCAGTCGCCGTAGAAGATGCATACTCCGGCAATAGCGGCCATGGCGCTCAGCAGCCAGAAGCGGGTGACGACGGCGGTCTCAGCCCAGCCACCATTTTCAAAGTGGTGGTGGATAGGCGCCATGCGGAAGAAGCGCTTACCGGTACTGCGGAAGACGATGATCTGGATAACCACGGAGACCGTCTCAATCACGAAGATGGCGCCGATGATGATCATGAGCAGCTCGGTGCGAGTGGTCACCGATAGGCCGGCGACGAGGCCGCCCAGTGCAAGCGAACCGGTATCGCCCATGAAGATCTTTGCCGGTGCGGCATTCCACCACAAAAAGCCCAAGCAACCGCCCAGGCCGGCTGCAGCCAGCACGGCCAAGTCGAGCGGATCGCGAACTTCATAGCACCCTGCCGCTGGCGACACGGCGCAAGAGTTGCGGAACTGCCAGAAGGAAATCAGTGCGTAGGCGCCCATCACCATCGCGGTGGTGCCTGCGGCCAAGCCGTCGAGGCCGTCGGTGAGGTTCACGGCGTTCGACCACGCAGCAATGAGTAGGTAAAGAAAGACCAGGAAAACGATGGTGCCGATGATGGCGCCGCCCACGGCGATGTCGAAGGTTTCAAAATCGCGAACGAAGGAAAGGTTGGTAGACGCCGGAGTCAAGCCGTGCTCGTCTGGGAACTGCAGCGCCAGGATGCCGAAGATGAGCGCCACGGCCAGCTGACCTACCAGCTTGGCGGTCTTGTTCAGGCCAAGGTTGCGCTTTTTGAATAGCTTGATGAAGTCATCGGCAAAGCCCAGACCGCCAAGGCCCATCGTGAGGAAATAAACCAAGAGACCAGAGGGGCTAAAACCACCGTTGCCAGTCACGCGGGCATAAATTCCCACCACGAGGTAGGCCACGGTGATAGCCAGCAAAATCGCGAGACCGCCCATGGTGGGCGTACCGCGCTTGCGCAAGTGCAACTGCGGCCCGTCCTCGCGAATTTCTTGCCCCTTGCCTACCCCGGAAAAGTAGCGGACCAACATGGGAGTGGTAAAGATCGCGACGAGGAAGCTGAGGATGCCCGCGATAATGATCTGAGTCATTGCTAGAGGTCTTTCTCCTTGTACTGAGGACTAACGGCGATTGAGCTGTTCTGCCACGCGCCACAGGCGCTGGGCATTCGATGACTTGATGAGGACTACATCTTTGGCCTCGCGCCCGGTCCAATCTTCGATGCCGGCAGGCGCTACCCTGATGATGTCTTCGACCGCCGCCGCAGCGGCGTCAACATCCGGGCTGATAGTAGTATTTATACCCCGCGCCTGTGCGGCCTCGACCATGGCCCTCATATTATCGTTGTCTCCCACGGCCACGAGGTGGTCAACGTGGTACTTGGAAAGCACCTCTCCCAATGCGCGGTGGGCGGCCACCGCTTCTCCACCGAGCTCGCCCATCTCACCGAGCACGGCGATGGCGCGGGCATCCGGTCGGGCGGCAGAAGTATAGGCCAGGGCGGCAATGGCCGCGTGCATGGAATCGGGGTTGGCGTTATAGGAATCATCGATGGTGGTTACTCCATCGCGGCGGGTACGCACGTCCATGCGGTGTTCCGAGGCATTCTGGTGCCCGGATAGCGCGTTGGCTACCACCTGCGGGTCCATGCCCGATTCGATAGCAGCCGCGGCCGCTGCCAAAGCGTTAGAAACCTGGTGCTTGCCAAAGACCTGCAGCTTCACCGGAAGTGGGTCCGTTCCCGGAGCATGCAGCACAAACGAGGGGCGGGCGACGTCATCGAGCTGGATATCGCTGGCGTAGTACTGGGCGTCGGAAGCCGGCGGCTTATTGGCCGAGTAGTAGACGACCTTGGCTGAGGTGCGCGGCGCCATGCCGGCGACGAAAGGATCATCGGCATTGAGCACGGCGACGCCGCCCTCAGCTGCCGAGGGCAAGGCTTCCACGAGCTCGCCCTTGGCCTGGGCAATATTCTCGCGTGAGCCAAACTCACCCAAGTGTGCGGTACCGACGTTGAGTACCACGCCGACAGTAGGCGCGGTAATGGTGGTCAGGTGGCGGATATGGCCGATGCCGCGGGCAGACATTTCGGCGACTAGGAAGCGGGTATGCTCATCGCAGCGCAAAGCGGTATACGGCAGGCCGACCTCGTTATTAAAGGAGCCGGGAGGAGCCACGGTGTCGCCCTCAGCGCGGAAAATCGTGGCCAGTAGGTCCTTGGTGGAGGTCTTTCCGGCCGAGCCGGTTACGCCCACGATGTCTAGGCCTTGCTCGGCGGTCAGGCGGCGGGTGACCTCCCGCGCGATATCGGAAAGCGCCTGCACCACCGCGGCGGCCGAGCCGTCCTCGTCATGGGCATAGATATCGGCGTTGGCGGCATCGCCGGTAACGCGGCCTTGGGGCTTGACGACGACCGCCGGAACCCCCACCGGCCGCGCCGCCAACACCGCCACTGCGCCCTGCTCGATGGCCTTTTCTGCATAGTCATGGCCATCCACACGGGCACCGGGCAGGGCAAGGAAGAGCCCGCCCTTAGTTACCTTGCGGGAATCGAATTCGATGAACCCGGTAACGCGCTGGTCTGGGTCAGACACGCAATCGAGGCTGCCCCCGGTAATTTCGGCAATATCGGCAATAGAAAGTGGAATCATGTCTACTCCTTCGCATCCCCAAGGGTATCGCGGTGCGGGGTTCCGGCCAGCTTTTCCTCGATGGCGCGGGCCATTTCCTCGCGGTCATCAAAATGCAAGGTCTTTCCGTTCACGAGCTGTCCCACCTCGTGGCCCTTGCCTACGACGATGACGGCATCGCCCGGCTCGGCCCAATCGACGACCTCATCGATGGCACGGGCGCGGGAGCCTACCTCGCGGATATCGCCCTGCGGGGCGGCTTCCCGTGCACCCGCCATCACCGCCGCGCGAATGGTGGCGGGGTCCTCGGAGCGCGGGTTGTCATCGGTAACCACGGTAAGGTCAGCGCGGCTGGCTGCGGCTGCGCCCATGATGGGGCGCTTAGAGCTATCACGGTCTCCGCCGGCGCCGACGACGATGCCGACGCGGCCCGTGGTTCCCTCCAGCTGGCCGCGCAAGGTGTCGAGCACCGCTGCGATGGCCGCCGGCTTATGCGCATAGTCCACTACGGCTACAAAGTCTTGGCCGCGGTCGATGCGCTCCATGCGGCCGGGGACTGCGACCTTCTCCACTCCCGATAGGAACTCCGCTGGGTCCTCTCCTACCGCGGTGGCCATGCCGAGCGCCAAGCAAGCATTGGCGATATTGAACTCGCCAGGCAGCGGCAGCCAGAAGGTGAAATCGGCACCGTCATAATTCAGGGCTACCTCTTGGGCACCGGTGGCCTCAGTGGCGGTTTGGCGCGCGCTAATCGTGGCCGCAGCGCCCTGGGTGGCAACCGTAGCAACTGGGTGGCCTGCGCTCTTGGCGACGTCGCGCATGCGCTCGCCCCACTCATCATCGATGCAGAGGACGGCTCGTTCGGCCGCCTGCTCCCCGGCGAAGAGCTTCGCTTTTGCCTGGAAGTAGTCCTCCATCGTGGGGTGAAAATCAAGGTGGTCCTGGCTCAGGTTCGTAAACCCGCCTACCGCAAACCGAGTTCCGCGCACGCGTCCTAGCTCCAGCGCGTGCGAGGACACTTCCATCACCACGTGGGTAACGCCCTCGTTCTTCATGCGCGCGAAAAGCTCTTGTAGGGTCGGCGCCTCAGGCGTGGTGAGCGAGGTGGGAACCGGCGTGCGGTTAATACGGGTACCGGTGGTTCCGATAAGGCCCACGGAGTGCCCGGCGTGAAGCAGGCCGGCCTCCAGCAGGTAGCTGGTGGTGGTCTTGCCGGAGGTGCCGGTAACACCGATGACCGTCAGGTCACGGGTCGGGTGGCCATATATCTCAGCGGAGATTGGACCGAGCACGGCTCGAATATCCTCCACCACCACAATGGGGCGGGTCTCTTGGGCCTCGGTAAGCAGGTCGAGCCCGGCGGCGTCGGTAAGCACAGCTCCAGCCTTGGTATCGCGAGCGAACTGCGCGCCGTGTACGCGCGTGCCCGGCAGGGCGGCAAAGAGCGCGCCTTCCGGCAAACGGGAAGAATCCAGCCCGCACGCGGAGACCTCCACGGAGGCATCACCAATGACGCGCCCACCAGAAAGCTGGGCGAGAGTATCCAAAGAAACGGTCATACTAAGCTCCTATTGTGCCCGCAGGGTCAGCCGCGGTGCTGGTTTCGAAGTCGGAATATTGTCACGATTAAGTAGCCACGAGGCGATATCGCGGAAGATAGGTGCCGCCGACTGGACGCCGCCTCCATTGTCCTCCACGCCGGACTTGGGTTCATCCAACATGACGGCAACAACGAAGCGCGGATCATCGGCCGGCGCAATGCCAGCAAAGGTGATCCAATAGGCGGAATTCGAATATGCCCCAGTATTTGGGTCCACCTTCTGGGCTGTACCGGTCTTGCCGGAAAGCTGATAGCCCTTAAGCTGCGCATTGCCGGCCGTACCGTTTTGTAGGCCTGCATCATCGTCTTGGAAGACGGCACGGAACATATCCACCGTAGTCTTGGCGGTCTCTGGGCTCACCACCTGGTTCTTTTCCGGTTCCTCTAGCTTTTCGTCCTTGCCGTCCGGCCCCTTGACCGAGTCAATGATGCGCGGCTCGATACGCTCGCCGCCATTGGCCAACGCTTGGTACACGCTGGCCATCTGCAAGGTGGTCCACGACTGGCCCTGACCAATAGGCAGGTTAGCGAAGGTGCCGCCGGACCATTGCTCCAAGTCTGGGACGCTGCCGGCCGATTCGTTCGGCAGCTCAATACCGGTGGTATTGCCCAACCCAAACTTCTTGAGGTACTCGGCGTACTTTTCTTGGCCCAACTTATCGGCGATCATCAAGGTACCGACGTTGGAGGACTTACCAAAGATGCCGGTGGTGGTATACGGCTCGGTGCCGTGTTCCCAGGCATCGTTGACCGTCACGCCCGCCATATCGATGGAACCGGGGACCTGGTGCACCTCATCCGGGGTGGTCACGCCCTCCTGCAGTGCAGCAGCCGCGGTAACCACCTTGGCTACAGAACCCGGCTCATAAGGGTGGGAGACGCTGCGGTTTTCAAAGTCCTTACCCTCATCAAGCTGATCCTCAACATTCTTATTGGGATCCACGGTATCGGTATTGGCCATGGCAAGGACCTGGCCGGTGGCAGCATCGAGGACCACTGCTTCCGCACCGGAAGCCTTAGAGTTGGCCTTGGCCTTTTCCAGCTTTTGCTGAACGTAGGTTTGCAGGTCCAAATCCAGAGTGAGGGTGACGTCGCGACCATCAACGGTATCCACGACGTCACGCAGAGTGCCTGGGATCACCTGGCCATCTGCGGATACGTCCTCGGTGGACTGGCCGTCAATGCCAGTAAGTTCCGTATCGCGCGCGGCCTCGAAACCGAACTGTCCATGGCCGTCCATCGACACCTTGCCCACAACGTTTTCGCCAATGGCGCCGTTGGGGTACTGGCGGATGTCTTGGCGGTCCGCTGCCACTCCGTGGTACTTATTGGCGATCTCTACGGCAACATCCGGATCGACGTTGCGCACCAGTACCTCATACTGGGTATCGGCCTTGAGCTTATTGAGGATGTCGTCCTTATCCACCTTGGAGGTCGAGGCGCCGGAATCTTCAATCAGCTTCGGGATTCCCTCAGACATGTCCTTGAGGGTCTCCTCCATCTTCTTGGTGAGGAAGCTATCCAGCTTCTCATCATCCATGCCCTCGGTCGAGCCATCTTTTTGGGCCTCGATCTCGGCCTTGTCTTTTAGCTCATCGCGCAGGCGGGTCGGTGAGACGGTCAAGGAACGAGACTTCATCGTGTAGGCCAAGCGCTGGCCATCGCGGTCTAAGATCTCTCCCCTACGGGCCGGCTCGATATAAACGCGCTCGCGCTGGGTGACGGCTTTGGCGGAAAGGTCCGGGCCCCACACAAGTTGTACCCAGGCCAAGCGGCCAGCGAGGACGACCATCGCCACGAGCACCACGGATACGATGATGCGCAGGCGTTTGCGCATCATCTTCTTTTGCGGCACCGCGGAGCTGGTCGAGCGGCGCGGGCGGCGCCTAGCCTTACTTGGCGTAGTCACAGTCCAGTGTCACCTTCCCTATTTCCGCCACAATTTCTTGCGTGTATTGATTGTGCCCTACAAAAGTGAGAATGCCCGCGCCACCACGCGCGAGCATCATCTTTTTCACCGATTATTCTTCCCTAGCTACTCGGCGCGGCTGGCATACGGCGCACGGGCCGGAAGGTTAGGTCGCGCATTGTCTTGGGCGGCACCGGCATCGCTGGTCTCGCGGTCCGAGTTGCGGTCTCCGGCATCGCCACCATTGCTGGTGCGCTGCTGTCCCTGTGGCACGGCATTGAGGGAATCCGACATCCCCTCAGTGTCCTTTGGGTCGCTAGAAGCCTGGCCCGGGCGGATTGGTTCACCGTTGACATCAATGAGCTTCTCGGTATCCGGGGTGCCTTCGCGCTTGTCGACGATCTTTCCATCGCCGCCAACTTCCGCAATGCCCGGCTGCTTAGGAATAGCCATTCCCATCTCGTCCGCGCGGCGCGCAATATCAGCAGAAGAGCTGAGATTCTCCGCATCGCGGTTGAGGGTCTCAATCTGGTTATCCAGTTGGGAATCCTGCACGGTCAGCTGCTGGATGGCAAAGGTTTGCTTGGTGGACAGACCAGACAGCCACATGGCCAAGGCCACACCGACGATAAGCAGCGTGAGGGAAATGACGCCCAAACGGGTAAGGAGCCCGTTCTTCTTCGACTGCGGCTGCAGCTGACGGCCACGGAAGCTCACTACCTGCTTCGAGCCTAGGCGCTTCGTGCTGCGGTGCGGCACGCGAGTGCGGCTCGGAGCACGCTTAGTGCTGGGACGCTCGCGCAGCGCCGTCGGGGCTCCGGTATCGATTCCGGTGGTGAAGTCTCGGCTGGCGCCCATGGTGCGAGTGGCCTCTCTGTCGCGGCTGTCAGTCTTTAGGTGGTTGCGGCGTGGGATGGTGCTCATTGCCTGCCTCCCGGCGGTAGAAATTCTGGCATTCCCTCGAGTCTTTCGATGGCACGAACACGCACCGACGCGGCTCGCGAATTTTCCACGATTTCCTCTTCAGAGGCCTTTTCCGCCCCGCGCGTAACGATCTTGAACTTTGGCGCGGTGCCTGGCAGTTCCATCGGCAACCCAGCCGGCGTCTTGGAAGTGGTCAGTTCTTTGAAGACTGCTTTAACGATGCGGTCTTCCAAAGATTGGTAGCTCATGAATACGGCACGGCCGCCTTCCGAAAGTGCTTGGGTTATAACCGGCAGGACATTTTCAATAGCTTCCAACTCGCGATTGACCTCAACCCGCAGCGCCTGGAAGGTGCGCTTGGCGGGGTGTCCTCCGGTACGGCGGGTCGCAGCGGGAATGACATCATAAAGTAGCTCAACGAGCCGCGCGGAGTTGACGAAAGGCTCCTTGTCGCGCTCTTTCAACACGGCGGAGGCAATTTTTCCAGCGAAGCGCTCATCGCCATAGGTCTTGAGGACCCGCGCTAAGTCACCGTGCGAATAGGTATTGAGTACATCCGCCGCAGTAATCCCCTGCGAAGGATCCATGCGCATATCCAGCGGCGCATCCGCTTTATAAGCGAATCCGCGGTCTGCCTGGTCTAGCTGCATTGAGGAAACACCAAGGTCAAAAAGGGCGCCGGCAATGCCTACAGAGCGAGCCGAATCAAAGATATCGCCCTCCCCTTCCGCGATGGCGCTGCCTAGCTCATCGAATCGTGCATTAACGCCGACGAAGCGATCGCCGTAGGGCGCAAGACGTTCGGATGCATTGCGCAGCGCCTGCTTATCGCGGTCAACGCCTATGACTCGAGCCTCGGGGAAAGATTCCAGGAAGTAGCGAGTGTGGCCACCGGCGCCCAAGGTGGCGTCGACAAGCACTGCCTTATCCCCCGCCGCTTCTACCTGGGGGCGCAGGAGATCAGCCATGCGCTCGCGCATGACCGGCACGTGGCCGTGGTTTTCGGCCACATCATAATTTAGGTCTTTGGTAGCCATGTCTCCCCGCAACCCCCTTTCTCAAATTCCCTGACTTCCAGTGGTGGAAAGCATGCGAGTGCGTATAGGGCCCTGTCCGAGGCAGGTTTCTGATATCGGGGAAGTACACCAGAATCATCCGCCTCGGACAGAGTCCTTACACGCACTCTTGTGCAGGCTTAGAGCAAGCCTGCCAGTACGTCATCGGCATCTGCTGCCGAATAAGCATCTTCAGTTTGCGACTGGTACTCAGCCCACGCGGCTGCGTCCCAAATTTCGAGAAAGTCCACAGAGCCAACCACAACGCACTCCTTAGACAAGTTGGCATATTCCCGATGCCCCGCAGACAACGTAATGCGCCCATGCCCATCCGGCCGCTGTTCGTCCGCACTTGCTGCCAAGTTACGAATGAAAGCTCGTGCTTCTGGGTTGGTTCGAGAAACCGCCGCAGCCTTCCGTGCGCGTGCCGCAAATTCCTCCCGCGGGTACACGGCCAGCGAGTGGTCCTGCCCCTTGGTGACCATGAGGCCACCCGCGAGTTCATCGCGAAACTTTGCCGGAAGCGTAAGACGTCCCTTGTCATCGAGCTTCGGAGTGTAGGTTCCGAGAAACATCCCGGCGTCCACCTTCCTTACTCGAAAACTCCGGATTCTCTTACTTCAGAATCGAGGCCCTTGAGCCCCTCTTTCCTCCGCTGCGCCCCACTCTACCCCACTTTCCCCCACCTAACCCACTTAAAGCGGCGTGTCCCCCGGATTACTCTCGATTACCTGCAGCTAGATAATGGTTTTTCCAGTGGGAAGAAATCCCACAAAAGGCCTTGACAGCCTGCCGCAACCACCCCTTTGACCCCACCTGCAACACCAACATAATGAGCCCCACTCCACACACCGACCCCATATGCTGTGTTATCGAGGACTTTTAGCTAAGTCCATGGGGCAACCACCCCACCATTGCCCACCCAGCGCCTCATCCGTGGGGCAAAGTGGGGAATTTTGGCGCGGCACAAAAATCCCCGGTTGACCCTTACTGGGCCAACCGGGGCAAACTAAATTAAAAAGCGCTAACGCTCCTCAAAGCGGCGACGGAAGTTTTCCTCCAACTTGCCGCTGACTCCACCACTGCGGGAGGCGGACTTCTTTGCACGAGCGCCGGAATAATGACCCTGGGCAGAATGCCCAGATCCGTCTCCGCGCAACATCCACACGCCGGCGGCAAACATCACCAAAAAGCCCGCGATAGAAAGCACGATAAACCACAGGCTTTGCTGCGCGAGAGCAACACCGCCGACAAGCATGCAAAGGCCAACGACAACGAGCGCTACACCTCGGAGGGTTACCGCACCGCCAGATCCGCCGAACGACGCAGGCTCAGAAACGGAAGCGCCAAACTTAGGATCGTCAGCAAGTAACGATTCCTCAATTTCACGGAGCGTGCGTTGCTCCTGCTCGGAAAGGGACACTGTTCCTCCAACTAGGGATTGAGCTTCGGGCGGTAATAGTTCTATCTATATTAACGCCCAGAATAATCAGTATGTTCCCCAAAAGGTAGTGAGCGCCCCCACGGAGTGACTACGCAGCAAAAGAGCCGAAAGTAGTCCCCGCCTCACTTTCATCCAAAAATTGTGCGGCATGCTGCATGAGGCCATAAACATATTCCTCGCTCGGCGCTTCATCCAGCCCCGAAGACACGCGCGCACGAGTCCGCGAATATCCCTTAAAGGATTCAGCCCACCGCTTGTCTTCCACACCGACGAGCGCTAAACGATCCCATGCACTGGAGGGAAGGCGGCGGCGCCGAGCCACTACAGATGCAGCTACTCGTGCGCCAGCAGTACGTAGAGCCGATTGGTACGCCACCTCTAAGGCTTGATCGAATCGCCCCTCAGCCGCATAACCGCGCGCGGCGTCCAATAATTCTCGTGCCTGAAAGAGGAACCGTGCCCGCTTGCCGCCTTCTCGCCCAAGAGAACGGGTACGCGTTGCCGAAATAATCTGTGCCATTGTCTTTGCCCTTAACTAAATAAATAACATCGTTGAACTGCCCCCGACCCTAAGCAAGCCGCCAGACATTCCACCCTTGATAATAGTTCACGTGTTCGATTTGATCAACGTTGATTGCAGGCCACAACTTAACTGCAGCCCGCTTGTTCGATTCCCTATTGCGACTTTCGAAGAACGGAGTAAGCCTCGCTTTCCCTCCGCTACAGACATCTGGTGTCATAGGAAGTGTGAGCTTTGAAATTCGCCGCCTAACCCCGCCGGAATTCTCCCTGCTAGCCCCGCAGTTGGTGGAAATCTACATCGAGGCAATGCACTACAATCCCGCGATCTTGCATAGCCGCATCTCAAGCTGGCGAAATGACGTGACCCGCCCCGGATTCAGCGCGCAGATTGTCACCCATGACAATGGCATCGTCGGCGTGGCCTATGGGTTCTTAGGCTCCCCAGATAGCTGGTGGGACGCTGAGCTTCGCCGGGGGCTCCGACTACAAGACGGGCCCACCGAAGAGCAATGGGACATCGTGCGCAACTACTTTGAGTTGGCAGAGATTCACGTCTTGCCGCAGTACCAGGGGCACGGCCTAGGCAGAAAACTATTAGAGGGATTGCTATGGAATGCCCCGGCGCGCTACGCACTGTTGTCCACGCCCGAGGTACCGAACGAGGATAACGGTGCCTTCCGCCTTTATAGAGCCGCCGGCTTCTTCGATGTCCTCCGTGATCATCTCTACCCCGCCGATTCCCGCCCCTTTGCCATATTGGGCGCGAGCCTGCCGCTGTAAACCTCTGTTATTTCTTGCGCAACCTAGCCGGTATCGTGTGGGGTGTGACTATGCAGAATATTCCTGAGCTTGCGGACATCCCCGGTGCGGTGCGCGAGGAACTCGCCACCTTTCTCGATCAACGCCGAGAGCAGGTGGCCGCAATTGGCGCCCCTGTAACAAAGGCCGTGAGCTTTTTGGAATCCTTCGTGCTTGACGGCGGCAAGCGAGTGCGACCTACCTATGCCTGGGCGGGCTACCTTGCCGCAGGTCGAGGAGAAGAAGATCCCGCGGCTATGCTCCGCACGGCCGCCTCTTTGGAATTTATCCAGGCCTGCGCCCTTATCCACGATGACATTATCGATGCTTCCAATACCCGTCGCGGCAATCCTACGGTCCACCGGGGCGTCGAAAAGCTGCACCGCGAATCGGAATACTTGGGAGATCCAGAGTTCTTCGGCACCTCCGTAGCGATCTTGGTAGGCGATTTAGCGCTGGTGTACGCAGAGGACATGTTCCAAGATTCCGGCCTTAGTGCAGCCGCTTTGCACCGTGCTCGCAGCCCGTGGCGCGGCATGCGCACTGAGGTTATCGGTGGACAGCTCTTGGATATCTCTTTGGAGGCGGCAGGTTCCGAATCAGTAGAGCTTGCCAATTCCGTCAACCGCTATAAGACGGCCGCTTATACCATTGAACGCCCGCTGCACTTGGGCGCCGCCATTGCCGGTGCAAGCGAGGAACTTATCGCAGCCTTCCGCGGCTATGGGCACGATATTGGCATTGCCTACCAGTTGCGCGACGATCAGCTGGGTGTTTTTGGCGATCCCGCGGTAACCGGCAAACCTGCCGGTGATGACCTGCGCGAAGGCAAGCGAACCGAACTGTTAGCGCTAGCGCTCCAGCGCGCGGATGAGTCTGATCCACAAGCTGCTGCTACCTTGCGCAAGCTCATTGGCCACACCTCAGATCCCCAAGAGCTATCGCGTTTGGCCCAGATCATCGCTGATTCGGGCGCACCAGAAGAGATTGAGCGCCGCATCGATGCCCTAACGCAGTCGGGCCTGCAGCACCTGCGCGCTGCACAGGTGGATCCCACGGTCACCGAAACCCTAGAGCAGTTGGCTATCAAGGCCACTGCTCGCCGCAAGTAGGTTGTGCCGTGGCAAAGACGTACTCTTTTCCCATTCCACGCGCGCTGCCGCTGGGGATATCTGCCTCCTGCATTTTGCTGCTCGCGTCCTTTTCTGGCGGCGCCACCCGCAACCGTGGAGGACTCCTCGAAGCATTAAATATTGGCTTCTTGTCCTATGGGCACGGGCGCAATCTCGGCCTCGCGCTGTACTGGGTGGGTATTTTCCTCTTAGCCGCAGCGTGGGTGCTTGCTGGGCGCACCATCATTCGCCCACAGCTCAAAAATCCTCTCCCCGAGGGCGGCTTGCGCGACATCCAGCGCATCCTCATCGCCTGGGTAGCTCCCCTTTTATTAGCCGGGCCATTGGCCTCACGCGATGTGTATTCCTACCTCATGCAAGGTGCTATGGTTCGCGATGGCTTCGATCCGTATACCGAAGGTGCCGCCGTTAACCCCGGACCCTTCCTCCTTGAGGTATCACAAGATTGGCGCAATACCACCACACCTTATGGTCCCCTCCACCTGTGGATAGGAGAACTGGTCACCAGCCTGGTAGGAGATAACGTCACGGCAGGCGTGGTGATCTATAAGGTTCTTTCTCTGCTCGGGTTTATTGCCATCGCCTGGTCAATCCCCCGCATCGCCCGCAAACTCGGCGCGGATCCTGCGGTAGCACTGTGGCTTGGTGTAGCTAATCCAGTTATTATCGTGCACCTTATCGGCGGCATGCATAATGAGTCACTCATGGTGGGGCTCGTGTCTATCGGCCTGCTAGCGGCATTGCATAAGCGCTTCCACGCCGCCCTCATCCTCGTGGGCACGGCCGTGGCTATGAAGGCAACTGCGGTTATTGCGGCACCGTTTATCGTATGGATGATGCCCCACCACTACGCTCCCAAGGGCTCCAGTAAGTGGCGACAACTTGCTGTCTTTGTGCTATCTGGCATCGCCGCACTGGCAGAAATCATCGCCGCAGTAGCCCTCATCACGTGGGTTTCCGGCACGTCATGGGGCTGGCTATCGCAGGTAAGCGGCAATTCCAAGGTGATTAACCCGCTGGCAGGTCCCACCTTGGCCACCGATATTATCTTCCCAGCGGTACAAATATTTATGCCGGATGCGTCCTATAACGCCATCCTGGCCGTCCTGCGCAGCATCGCCATGGCCTGCATGCTCATTGGGCTGGTGACAGTGTGGTGGCTTTGCCGCAAGGACAACCGCGACGCTGTTATGGGCACCGCGGCCGCATACCAAGTTGCCTTCGTTTTCAATGCCGTGACCCTACCGTGGTACTACGCCTCTATCTTTACCCTGATGGGCACCTTCCGGCCGCCGCTCTGGCTCATCAAATTCACCACCGGCGTGGCCCTGTTTATCGGCGTCTCGTTCTCTGGCGATGGCAATCACCAGCTCTACAACTGGTTCTGGGTCATCGGCATGATTGTGGTGGCATGGTTTGCCACCCAATGGATCTTTGAAGACGTGCCTAAAAAGCGGCAGCCTGCGCGCGCCGAATAACCTCGCGGGCAAGGTGACCGTGCAAAGCATCGATCGGGCGGCCCGGCAGCGAGTCGTCCTCGGTAAAGAGATGCTTGAAGATTTCGTCGTCCTTATAGCCGCCGTCTGTCAACACGGTAATTGTCGCAGTTACATGCTTGGCAATGACGCCCTTGTCGTTGAAGAAGGCTAGCGGCACGCGCTTTCCTTCTGGGGAATCCCACGCAATGAACTTTCGGTCCTGCAGCAGGTCATAAGCGCGGGTGATGGGCAGGTCTAGCTTTTCTGCCACCTGCTGCATGCTGAGCAGTTCTTCGTTAGCGAGCAAGGAATCGAGGGATTTTTCTTGGTTAGTCACGTTCTCTACTTTAACGCGGGCTAGATGATCAGCCATACTGGGAAGCATGACTAGGTTGGAAATTGGTGACGTTCTGGAGAATCGTTACCGGATCGATCGCCCCATTGCCCGCGGTGGCATGTCTACCGTCTATCGCTGCGTGGACATGCGGCTGGGGCGAGCGGTCGCGGCCAAGGTCATGGACGAGCGCTATTCCGATGACCCGGTCTTTATTAAGCGTTTTTCTCGCGAGGCTCGCGCCATGGCCCGCCTGCAGCATCCCAATCTCGTAGCTATTCACGATTTTTCCGCCGACGGCGAGCCTATCTATCTCATCATGGAGCTCATCGATGGCGGTACGCTGCGCGAGCTATTGGCTGAGGGTGGCCCCTTTCCGGTGCAGGCGGCCGCCTCTACCCTGCGTAATGTTCTGCGCGGCTTGGAAGAGGTGCACTCGACCGGGCTTATCCACCGCGACATCAAGCCCGATAATGTGCTTATTACATCCCATCACCGGGTAAAGGTGGGCGATTTTGGGCTGGTGCGTGCCACCAATGCCGAGGCTACCTCGGACATGATCGTGGGCACCGTATCCTACCTCGCGCCGGAGCAGGTCACGGGCGAAGAAATTACACCGGCCTCAGATGTCTATTCAGCCGGCATTGTTCTCTTCGAGCTTCTTACCGGCACCGTTCCTTTCTCGGGAGATACTCCCCTAGCGCATGCCACGGCCCGCTTGGATTCCGACGTCCCCGCGCCGTCCTCGCGGATTTCTGGGGTGCCCAAGCTTGTCGACGCCCTCGTGGCCACCGCCACCGCCCGCGATCCTCGCGAGCGCTTCGCCGACGCCGGAGAATTCCTCGAGGCGCTCGATGATGTTTGCCGGGAGCTCGATCTCCCAGACGTGACCATCCCAGTGCCAAGGAACGCTGCCGCGGCGCGCACGGCACAAGCACCCACGGATTTTTCGGGCACTGGGGCCACGGAAATTTTCGAACCCACCCGCAGCATTCCGCAGGGCGAAACGGAGCATCTCGACGGCGGCCCGACTGAAGTCATCCCGCCGCAGCGCCTAAGCTTTGAGACGAAACTGGATTTACCAAAGGCCGGGGCCGCTCCTGAACCGGAGCCGCAACCATTGTCACGCCCCCAGGCACAGCCGTATTCCGCGTCCGAGCCCCCACTCGAACCATTTGCGCCGGCAGCTGCCTCTGCGCCTGCACCGGTACCTGCTCCAGTCCCCGAGCAGCCGGTCCAGAGCGCGCATGAAGAACCCGCCGAGCGTCCGCTGACCAACCGCAATCCGCTGTCACTAGTGCTGTACTTAGTAGTGGTCGCGATTGCGGTGGGCGCAGTGGCTATCGGCGGGTGGTGGTTCGGCTCCTCGCTCTACGGCACGACGCCGCACCTGTGGATTTAGTTACGTAGCATCTCCGCGATAAGGAAGGACAGCTCGAGCGACTGCTGCGTATTCAGGCGCGGGTCCACGGCAGACTCGTAGCGGCCTGGCAGATCCACGTCGGTAATGTCCTCGGCGCCGCCCAAGCACTCGGTGACGTCTTCGCCGGTGAACTCAAGGTGTACGCCACCCGGGTGGGTGCCCAGTTCGCGGTGAACCTCGAAGAAGCCTTGGACCTCGTCCACAATCTTGTCAAAGTGGCGAGTCTTGTAGCCATTAGAAGCGGTGAAGGTATTACCGTGCATCGGATCGGACTGCCATACCACCTTGTGACCGGAGTCTTCCACCGCCTTGATAATGGCAGGCAGAACCGTGCGCACCTTATCGTGGCCCATGCGCGAGATCATGGTCAGGCGCCCCGGCTCGCGATTCGGGTCCAGCCTTTCCGCGTACTCCACGGCCTGCTCCGGGGTGACGCCCGGCCCCAGCTTGATGCCCACTGGGTTACCAATCATCGCCGCAAAGTTCACGTGGAAATCTTCGATGCCACGAGTGCGCTCACCAATCCATACCTGGTGTGCAGAGAGATCGTAGAGCTTGGTATCGCCGTTATTGTCCTGGCCCAAGCGCAGCATGGAGCGCTCATAGTCCTTCAGCAAAGCCTCGTGCGAGCAGTAGATATCGGCCGAGCGCAGGGTGTCATCATGCACGCCGCAGGCATTCATGAAGTTCAGTCCGTTTTCAATCTCCCGGGCCAAGTCCTGGTAGCGGGCACCAGCGCGGGAATTGCGCACGAACTCGCGGTTCCACTCATGCAGGCGGTAGAGATCCGCAGTGCCGGAAGAGGTCAAAGAACGCACGAGGTTCATTGCCGCCGAAGAGTTCGCGTAAGCGCGGATCATGCGGGCCGGGTCGTGGCGACGAGCCTCTTCGGTCGGCTCCACGGCGTTGACAATGTCACCGCGGTAGTTCAGCAAACCATTGGAGTCCGTATCGGAAGAACGTGGCTTGGCGTACTGGCCAGCGATGCGGCCGAGTTTAACCACGGGAACGGATGCGCCGTAGGTCAACACCACGGCCATCTGCAGCAGCGTTTTCACATTGCCACGGATATGCGGCTCAGTGTTGGACTCAAAGGTTTCCGCACAATCGCCGCCCTGCAGCAAAAAGGCGTTACCCAAGGCAACGTCTGCCAGCTTCTTCTTGAGCGCCTCGATCTCGGGGGCAACCACGATGGGCGGCACGGACTCGAGAATCTTGCGCACGTTATCGGCCTGGGAAGTATCCCAGCTGGGCTGCTGCTTTGCGTCACGCTTGATGACGTCCTGGAAGACCTCGTCGATGCCGGCGGGCAATGGCGGGAGGTCTGGGAGAACGCCTTGCGGAATATCTACTGTCCAACTCACACTGCTATTTAACCATCAAGCGCCTATCGCGCGTTAGTTAAATTCTAGATATTAATTCTATTGCCCTTAGACAGCGGAAGTACCTGGGCGCAGGCACGGAACTTGGCGAGGTTATGGCGGGCGTCGACAAGCGCATCGTGATTGCCCTTAGGCACAGCCGGCAGGCTGGGACGCCCCGCAAACTCCCAGTACTGCTTCAGCTCGCGGGTATAGCGTGGCATGCGCTTAGGTAGTCCGGCCATATCGCCCCACAGCTGCGCCAAAACCACATGATCATAAGCGCCCACCCACGCCCACAGCTCTACCGGAGTTGAGCTCTGGGTCAGAAACTCGAAGACCTCAGCGCGAATGGTCTCCAAAGGCTTCCACACTGGGTCCCGCGGGCTGGGCAGCTTGGCCAATACATTGTCTTTGACCCAAGAATTGGCCTTGGACGGATCGAAATCCGTAGACACGGCGTAGTATTCGCTGCCATTCTCACCGACGATGCCGATGGAGACCAATTCAATGGTTTGTCCATCTTCGATAAATTCGGTGTCATAGAAGTAGCGCACGTCTCCCAAGCCTACTGCTGCCTTGTCTGCCGCGATAAATTGGCCCCTTAAAGAGACGGTTGTAGACTTCTGGCGTGAAGAAATCTTTGTGGTTTACTGCTTTGCCCTTGTGCCTCTCTGCCCTCGTGGCCCTCTGGTGGCTCATTGATATCCCGGAGCTTTTCTCCGGCCGTTTTTCCACGTATTACCACATTGACCTCGATGTTTACCGCGAAGGCGGGGCCGGCTTTGGCAGCGACCTCTACGCCAAGGACTACCTCGTTGGCAGCAATCGCGATGTCTCTCTTCCCTTCACCTATCCACCCTTTGCGGCGCTGCTTTTTGCCCCGCTGAGCTGGATTCCCCTCACCGCCGCGAGCATCCTCGTATCTGTCGCCTCCTTTCTTGCCCTGTGGGTCTGCGTTGCCCTGGTCCTGCGCTCTCTTGGCTGCCCGGGATGGGAAGGCTGGGCGTTTCTAGCGGCGATGCTTACTGAACCGATTACGGAGACCTTTAGCTTCGGGCAGGTCAATATCCTGCTTACCGCACTCGTTGTGGTCGATATTCTCTGGCTGCGCCCTGGACGCGGCAGGGGCGTGCTTACCGGTATCGCTATGGCGATCAAGCTCACCCCTGCGGTATTCCTTGCCGTATTTTTCGTCCGCCGCGAATGGCGCGCATTTTTCAGCGCCCTCGGTTCCTTTCTGGCAGCAGGGCTCATCGCCTTCGCCTGCAATCCACATAGCTCCATCCAGTACTGGAGCGAAACACTGCGCGATTCCAACCGCATCGGTGGACTTGCCTATAGCTCCAACCAATCTCTGCGCGGTTTCTTTAGCCGCCTAGCCCCCGACCACGCTGAAAAGCTGTGGCTTGTGGCCGTCGTCCTCGTCGTTGCCATCGTGTGGTTTGCCATGGAGCGCCTCTCCCACGAGAACCAGGCGGTACTCATGCTGCTGGCCGCTTCAGTATCGCTCCTGTGCTCGCCCGTGTCATGGTCACACCACTTCACCTGGCTAGTGTTGGCGGGTGTGCTGCTAGTGGCGCAGCGCTACTGGGCGCTCGCTGCGCTGACGTGGCTCGCGCTTTTGGCCCGCGGACATTGGCTTGTCCCCCATGCCAATGACCAAGAGCTGAACTGGGAATGGTGGCAGCATATTGTGGGCAATGACTACGCCATTGTTACTGCGCTGCTGGTTCTTTGCTCGCTACCATTGGCTCTACGACGGGCCGGCGCTTATCAATCCGCGGCGGAACCAGCGTCCAGCCAAGGATAGGCACCTTCCCGAGCGCCCAAAGCGCTACCGATGCCGCAGCGGAGTAGAAGAAACACATTCCGATCCAGGACCAGGTATTTTCCATCGGCCACTGGCCAGCAAGGCTCACCACATAGTCGCGGTGGGCCATGAAGAAGCCGTACCCCAGCGTCATGCCGATCGGGTGGGCCAAGTAAATGGGCAGGGTATGCCGGCCCACGAACTTTACAAAAGTAGACAGCGCCGGAACATGACTAATAAGGACAGCACCGACGATGCCCGCTGGGGTTTCAAGCGTCTGCTCCGCAAAGCGGATCAGCAGGTCTAGATCGCCTCGGCCAAGAATATCCCCGCCTGGCAGTGGCCACTGCACCGCTACCTCGCCTTCGACGGCATTCCAGGTGTGCCGGATGGTAAGTCCCGCGATGTAGCTGATGATTGCCGCACCATATGCCCACATAGAGGCCTTGCGGAAGGTGCCTTTGAAGGGTGCTTCGGCGGCGTCGGCAAACCGCGTAATAGGCCCGCGCAAATAGGCCGCACCGACGAAGATGGGCAAGAACATGATTGCCTTGCCAATAAAGTAGTAATGATGCTGCCACGCTATAAACAGCAGCGGCGCAAAGCTCAGGCCAATGCCTGCCCACGCGGGCAACTTGCGTACGGCCCACAAAAATATATTGAAAAAGATAAGCGCGTGAATGAACCACGCCATGGTATGGCCTAGCAGCAGGTTATAGAGCAGATCCGTAAGCTGCAGATAGGGATCACCAAATACCCAGTGGTACTCGATGCGCTTAGTCCACAGCTCAACGGTCATCCACACCGTGTATGGGACGAGGAAAAACCAGAGGCGGCGCGTAAAAAGCTCGCTGAAAGAATAGCGAAAAATCTTGGTAGAGAAATAGCCGGATACGAGGAAAAACAAGGGTAGGCGGAGCGGGTCCAGCCACACGTTTAGGTCAGCCAACCACGTTAGCTCACCTTCCGGAACCACCAGCGTGACGTGCAAGAGCACGACGCCGATAATGGATACGCCTTTAGCGGTATCTGGCCAAGCTAAACGGGCCTTGGGAATAGTGATTACCTCCCCTTGTATTCAGCACCGGCGGGGTAACCATGGCCGGCTTTGAGCGAAGCCTTCACATCGGAGGCGTACACATCAACATAAGGCTTATCGCTCAGCTCGGCCAAATTGCGCATCATAAAGTCAGTGAAGGCGCGAATAGTCTCGTGCTCGGCCGGATTCATGCCGCGCTCCTTGGCCCAGTCATGCGGCCAGATAGGATCACCTACCCGCACGCCGACCTTAAACGGGCGCGGGATCCACGATCCAATGGGATTGGCCTTACGCGAATTGATCATCGCGATGGGAAATACTGGCTGGTTAGTCTCCATGGCGATGCGCCCCATGCCGGTACGGCCCTTGTACACACGGCCATCTGGGGAACGAGTTCCTTCCGGATAGATACCGAAGAGATCGCCGCGGGACAAAATACCTTCTGCGGTTTCCACAATGGCGTCGCCAGCGTCCTCGCTATCGCGCTCGATGGGGACTTGGCCTACCGAGGTAAAGAACCACTTTTGCAGGCTACCAACAAGACCCGGAGTGGTGAAGTATTCCGACTTAGCCGGAAACGTGATCTGGCGCGGACACATCAAAGGAAAGAAAAAGGAATCCATAACCGCCTGGTGATTCGACACCAAAATCGCAGGCCCTTCAGCGGGGATTTTCTCGATGCCCTCGCTCCACGGTCGATTCCATACTTGCAGGGCGGGTCCGAAGAAGATGTGCTTAAAAGCCCAGTACCACTTGTTTTTCATCGCCAGATCGTCCTTTGTTAGTTTTAACGGCCGCTGCGGGCCAAATCGGCTACGCCAATCATACCCGCTGCCGACCCTAATTCTGCGGTGGCAACACGTGCGAGGGGGCGATGCCCTGCCCCGACAATATCCTGTCCCATGGCTTGGGCAGCGCCCTCGAGGTAGAGGTCCGCATCTTGGGATACGCCGCCGCCGAGCACGATGAGCTCCGGATCCAAAACATCAGCAACAATGGATAGGCCCTGGCCCAGCCACCGGCTGAAGTCTTCCATTACCGCTACGGCAAGCGGATCTCCACGGCGCGCCGCTTGGGTAATTTCCTTACCGGTGGGCTCAGCCGGCAGCGAGGTTTCATAGCTCCCACGCAAATCGGCGCAGGTATCCGGCAACGCGGTGCCGGAGGCATAGCGTTCCAAGCAGCCGCGCTTGCCGCAGGAGCACTGCCGACCATTAGGGACTACCACGATATGCCCAAATTCTGGGGCGGTGCCAAACGCGCCGCGGTAGATGGTGTCATGCGTCATCAGCGTGGCGCCGATACCTGTTCCTACCGCAAAGAAAACCCAATCCTCCGCTCCGCGGCCAGCACCAAAGCACCACTCACCCCACGCGGCGGAATTTGCATCATGCTCCAACCGCACGTGCATACCGAGCTTCTGCGAGAGTGATTCCCGCACTTTGGCGTGCCGCCAGGGAAGGTGCGGGGCGAAGCGCACTACCTCGCACGTAGGATCCAAAAATCCCGCCAAGGCGAGGCCAACGGCGTCCACCTCATAGTCAGCGCGCAGCTCATCGACGATGCCCACAATGTCCGCTTCCAGCTGCTCTGCGTCCATGGAAGTAGGAACCGTGCGGCTCGCGAGAATCTCACCCTCCCGAGTGATCACTCCGCCGCGCACGTTGGTGCCACCGACGTCGAAGCCGATAGTCAGATCGGCGGAGTTGTTCTTAAGCATGCATAACAGAATATACCGACAACCGGGTTAGGGTCACATCAAGACATCAGCTGCCGCAATCGCTGCCCCATTATCCGCCACGTCCAATTCTCTTCCACATGGCGACGCCCCGCCTGCCCCATGCGAAGCCTACGCTGCGGGTCAGCCAAGAGAGCTTTCAACGCTCCAGCTAGTTCCGGCACAGATCCGCCCTTGACGACGACCCCCGTTTCCCCCGTCACCGTCTCCGGTGCACCACCGGAGTCTCCAGCGACAACCGGCAGGCCGCACGCTTGCGCCTCCAAATAGACGATTCCCAAGCCCTCGACGTCAAGCCCTCCGCCGCGAGTGCGGGCCGGCATGGCAAAAACATCCGCTGCATGCAATGCAGTCTCAATGCTTTCTGCTTCTTGGATCACTGCGTCCGGGCAGTACATTTCCGCCAGTTGCTCTAGGGCCGCGCGATAGCGTCCGCGGCCTATGAGCAGTAGCTGTGCATCTGGGAATTCCTCGCGCACTAAAGGCATAGCGCGGAGCAGCTGGTCTTGACCCTTGCGCGGGACAAACCGTGAAATGCAGACGATGGTCGGCCCTGCAACCCCGAACTCTGCCTTCGCCGCTGCGCGGTTCTCTGGCGTGGCTGGAGAAAGGCCTTCCACGCTCACTCCGGAAGGCAGGTGCTCCCAGCGCGGATTCGGTCCAAATGGTCGACGCAACCGACGCAGGGTGTAGTCAGAAATATAGGTAATCACGTCAGCATTGTCACCAATGCGGCGCAGGCACTGCCGAGCAACGGGCACCATTGACCACCCCACTTCGTGCCCGTGCGTCGTAGCTACCACACAGGTCGCCCCCGCCTCCTTTGCGGCCTTGCCCATCAAAGCAAGGGGCGCGGCTGCACCAAACCATACGATGTCAATATTTTCTGCGCGGATGATCTCCTGCATCCGACGCACCGTGGCGGGCGTCGGCAACATCACGCGGCGAGGCCAGCGGATGACCTTGTAGTCCACCCCAGCATCGAATTCCGCCGGCGATTCCTGGGTTGAGGCGAAGACCACGACATCGCGCGGATCTAAGGTCGCTACGAAATCGCGCAGGTAAGACTGAATCCCGCCAATCTTGGGCGGGAAGTCATTGGTTACCAGCAGAACGCGGGCCACTTAGTACCGCGCCGTTCCGGTAATCGGCATGGACTTCAGCGGTACTACCTGAACAGGCACGCCATAGGTAGAGGCATGGACCACCTGACCATTACCGATGTACATGCCCACGTGAGTTACTCCCGGGTAATAGCCCACGATATCGCCCGGCTGTAGGTCTTCCAGCGGTACCGATGTGCCACCGGCAATCTGAGCTTGGGACGTACGCGGAATGGACTTGCCAATCTGCTGATACGCCCAGAACATCAATCCAGAGCAGTCGAACTGATCGGGGCCAGCCGCACCCCAGCCATATGGAGCGCCCAGCTTCGACAACGCTGCGGAAGCAGCGCCGTCTGCGACCTCGCCCAAATCCATATCCGGCTTATCAGATCCGCCGAACTGGCCTTCCCAGGCCTCGCGCTGCTGCTCATCGAGAGCGTCCACCTGCTTCTCGATGTCCTTTTGCTGCTTTTCCAGCTCCTCTTTCTCCTTGAGGAGCTCTTCACGCTGCTCTTCCAGCGCCTTCTTTTCCTCGCGCACCTTCGCGGCGGCGTCGGCAGCCTTATGCTTTTCCTCCTCCGCCATGGAAGCGGCATTAGCCTTTGCATCAAGAGTGCGCTGGGCCTTGCGGGAAAGCGCGCCGAGGTAGCCCATGCGCTCTACGGCATCGGAGGGATCTTCTGCAGCCAAGGCACCAGACACTGCCGAACGGGAATCACCACGGTAGCGCGACTGCGCAATGCCATCGACACGGTCCTGCTGGGTGGAAACATCGCCCTTCGCATCGTCCGCACGCGTTTGTGCCTCAGCGGCGGCCTGCTCAGATTCAGCAACCTCAGCCTGCTTTTCCTCGAGCTTGACCTCGAGCTCTTTTACTTCTTCATTCTTGGCAGAAACCTTGCGCGCAACTTCGCCAACGCGCTCTACCAAGGCGTCCACATCTTCGGTGACGCTCTCCTGTTGTGGAGCCGCCTCCTGCGCAACAACCTGCGAAATCCCAGAAACCGACGAAACAGCAAGAGCCGCCACAAGTGCAGCTGCAGGAAGTACTCGTTTAGACACGTAAGGACCCTTAGACTAAGAAAATTTTAAAAATCGTACTAACTATAGCGGGTTTTACCCCCTAATGCACGACAAAGCCCTCCCCGCGAAGGGGAGGGCAAGATCCGCTGCTTCCTAGAAGCGAACTGCGGAGTGAATCGGCATGTAGTTCAGGTCGCGCTCCTGAACCGGGACGCCGGAGTTAAGGGCGTCGATGATGGTGCCGTGGCCGGTGTAAATACCAACGTGGGAAGCACCACCGTAGTAAGCGATGATGTCACCCGGCTGCAGCTGATCCAGGGATACCGGGGTACCGGCGGCAGCCTGTGCCTGAGAGGTACGCGGGATCTGCTTGCCAGCCTGAGCGTATGCCCAGCTGGTCAGACCGGAGCAGTCAAAGGCGTTCGGGCCAGCGGCGCCGTATACGTACGGGGAGCCGATGACGGAGCGTGCTGCAGCCAGTGCCTTCTGGCCAACGGTCTGCTGTGCCGGAGCGGCCTGCTTGTGGCCAGCTGCTGCGTAGTTGGTGTTCTGCTGGTTAGAAACCTTGCCCAGGGACGGAACGTAGCGGTCAATGTTCGGAACCTGGTCAATGTTCGGGACGTTTTCCAGACCTGCTACCTCAAAGCGGTAGTCAGTATTAGGTACGACGACCTCTGCTGCCTGTGCGACGCCCGGTGCGACGACGGCGGCGGTTGCAGCCAGTGCTGCAGTAGATGCGATGCGACGGGTGTTCTTCATGCCCTGACGACGGTGCTGTGCCATGAGTAAAACTCCAAATCTTCCTGCGCGCCTACTCCCCTTGTAAAGGAAGCTCTGACCCTGGGGGACTAGCGTTCGTTGGGAATCCGTTCCTTTAGGATTTCCTCCACTCGGCCCCTCAGTAGGAGGGGCCAGATGCGGCGCTGTAATTCTTCTGTTTAGATTGAGCACCTTTTCGGGCGGTAACTCAATGTCTCGAATAGGTTACGAAATCATCACAAGCAATGTCCATTCGCGACACCAAAATAACGTTTGTTATCGCTTCGTTACCTTCTGTTGACCTTGTCGAGATTTAACCTCCACATCGACGCTAGTTCCCACCAGAACTTGATGCTTTAAGGTCACAAGCTGCACAAACGACAGAGGATGGCAGACACCCCACCAAGAAATACCCTTACTAAGAAAACGATTAACAATTAAGAGAAATCTAAATTGTGACTTTCAGCACTAAGACATTTTGGCAGCCCCTTCTTCCCCACCAATTGACTCCTCTACCGCACGCCTAGAGCCTAGTTTTCATCGCAACTGCGCCCCGCTTTGCCGCTTTTCCTTGCGGTGCTTCTAGCTAAACCGCTTTCCGACGCCCATTAAGGCGCTCAATCTCCGAGCGCAGCGTGTCTCAAGCCAATAGCCTTTCGGCATTCACACCTACCTGAGCCCACGCACTAGGCTCCTAAGGCTGTAAATCACGAGAGAACCACTAACCACCGACAATTCGCGCACCAGAACACGTACTAAACCGACTTCACAACAAGCTTCAGCAGCAGTTCTTCAAATGCTTCAAGACTCATAAAGACTCACAGAAGCGCAACAGCCCCCTTCAAAAACTCTTGTTGCAGCTAGGAGAATAAGGACTGGGTTCGGAATTGATCTTTACATACGCAAGACCCGCCCTTGCTCCTTCAACAGGAGCAAGGGCGGGTCTGTGAGCGCGTTTCGAGTAATCCTCAGGAAAAGCGGTTAGATGCGGCCGTTTTCCTCGTCTTCACGGCGGTTAGCCTCGTTAAGGCGGCGGAACATCTCCGCTTCCTCGTCGTGGTTATCCGAGTGGATTTCGTGTACTCGGTGCATGAGGGCCGAATCATCAGGGCTGAAAGTGCCCTGGGTCTCGGAGTCAGCGAGTCCGAGGTGGTTCAGCTGCTTCGGCACCTGAGCACCTGCGTACTCGAGCGGAACCGGGTGTCCATCGGCATCAACCGGGCCGAGCGGCTGGTGAACCTCGATGAAGGCACCATTCGGCATCTGCTTGATAACGCCGGTTTCAATACCGTGCTCCAGCACCTCGCGGTCAGAGCGCTGCAGACCAACACAAATGCGGTAGGTCATGAAGTACGCAATCGGAGGCAGCACGATGAGACCGATACGACCAACCCAGGTCATAGCGTTCAGCGAAATCTGGAAGAAGTTTGCCACGTGGTCGTTACCACCGGACAGCGTAACCAGCAGGAAGAACACGATGGCAACCGCACCAATAGCGGAGCGGGTAGGAACATCGCGCGGACGCTGCAGCAGGTTGTGGTGTGCATCGTCACCGGTGAACTTCTTCTCCAAGAACGGGTACGCCATCAGCAGGACGACCATGAGGCCACACAGCAGGGCTACCCAGAACGCGGAAGGAATGGTGTAGTTGCCGATGTAGAGCTCCCATGCCGGCATGACACGAGCGACACCGTCAGTCCACAGCATGTAGATATCTGGCTGGGAACCAGCAGAAACCTGGGATGGGTTATAAGGTCCAAGCGTCCAGATTGCGTTGATGGTCAGCAGACCAGACATCAGCGCCAGTACGCCAGCAACCATCATGCCCATGCCGATAGCCTTAGTAGCGAAGACCGGCATAATGCGCACACCAACCACGTTGTTCTCTGCACGGCCTGGTCCAGGGAACTGGGTGTGCTTCTGGAACCAAACCATAATCAGGTGGGCTGCAATCAAGCCAAGGATGATGCCCGGAATAACCAGAACGTGCAGGATGTAGAAACGATCCAGCATCAGGTCAGACGGGAAGTCACCGCTAAAGATTGCCCAGTGCAGCCAGGTGCCGATAATCGGCAGGCCCAGGATGATGGCGGACATGATTCGCAGACCAACACCGGAAAGCAGGTCGTCCGGCAGGGAGTAACCAAGGAAGCCCTCGATCATGCCCAGCAGGATAAGTGCGCAACCGATAATCCAGTTTGCTTCACGCGGACGACGGAACGCACCGGTGAAGAAGATGCGCAGCATGTGCGCAACCATGGACATCATGAACAGCAGAGCTGCCCAGTGGTGCATCTGGCGTACGAACAGGCCACCACGAACTTCGAAGGAGATATCCAGCGCGGTGGCGTATGCGCGGGACATTTCTACACCATTAAGCGGTGCGTAGGTGCCGTCGTAAATGACCTTGGTGATGGAAGGGTCGAAGAACAGCGCCAGGTAGATACCGGTCAGTACAAGAATGATGAAGCTGTATAGCGCCATCTCACCGAGCATGAAGGACCAGTGGGTCGGAAAGACCTTGTTCAGCTGAGTCCTCAGCACGCCGGCGGCGCTATAGCGCTCATCCATGTTGTTGCCCATTTGGGCGAGTTTATTGCTCATTATGACTTACGCTCCCAGAATGCCGGGCCGACAGGCTCAATGAAGTTGCCCTGTGCAACGAGGTAGCCCTCGTCGTCCACCGTGATAGGCAGCTGTGGCAATGCGCGGGCAGCCGGGCCGAAGACCGGCTTTCCGTAGTGCAAAGCGTCGAACTGCGATTGGTGGCACGGGCACAGGATTCGGTTGGTCTGAGCCTCATACAGAGAGGTCGGGCAACCGATGTGGGTACAGATCTTGGAGTAGGCGTAGTAGTCGCCGTGGTGGAAGTCTTCCTGACCTTCGCGCTCGATTGCCTTCTGGGCGTCGTTGTGACGCAGGCGAATCAGCATGACCGCGTTGCGGTTGCCGTGAATCGAGTGCATGTGGTGCTCGTAGACATCGCGCTCGGCATCGTACTTGTCGCCATCGTTGACGTCTTCTTCTGCCAGCGGGAAGACGGTCTCCATGCCGCCTGCTGCCAGATCCTCCGGGCGCACACGGACCAAGCGGGTAACACCCTTGGTGCTGTAGTGCTCACCGGTTTCGCCAGAATGCTTCTCGGCGATAGTGCCGGTGTCGCGCGCCAGGTAAAGCTTGACGCCTTCATTGTGCAGGGTCCAACCGGAAGTCCACAGGGTGCCGTCGCCGGCATAGTTCATATTGTGGCGAACCTTCCAGGGGTTCTTGATTGCGCCGCCAAGCGGAGCAATCACGGTTAGACCGAACAGAACGCCGGCGCCGCCCAGCAGACCTTGGACGGTCTTGCGGCGACCCAGAGTCGAGGTCTTCCAAGAATCGTTCAGAAGGGCGGTCAGGGTACGGCGATCAACCTCTTCGGAAGGACCGTCGTGACGACGCTGAACGGAGATCTCCTCGGGGAGAATCTTCTTTACGTACTGAACGATGGCGATGCCCAAGCCGCAAATTGCGAGGGCAGCAGTAATTCCCAGCAGCGGGGTGTAGAGAGTGTGCCAAATATGGCCCTCCTCCCCTAGCTGCTTGTACTGCCACGGCCAGAACAGGTAAACGCCAAGGAATCCGAGGCCGCCGATGACGGACAGGAACAACCAGATAGCAACGTTACGTCCAGCGCGCTTTTCAGCTGGGTCACCTTCGACTGGGAAACGCTCCTTGCGGAACGCAACGGTGACGTCATCGAGCTCGGTACCAAGAGCAGCGAGTTCATCGTTGCTCATCTTGTCGAGCTCAGCGTTAGTGTAATTCTTCTTCACATTGCTCATGAGCGCGATCCAATCCACATAGCGGCAGCGCACAGGGCGCTAATACCGATAATCCACATTGCCAGGCCTTCCGCTACTGGGCCGAGACCACCAAGGTCCCAACCTGCTGGGGAAGGAGTTTCCTTTGCAGACTTGAGGTAGGCAATGATGTCCTTCTTCTCATCTGCGGTCAGCTGGCGGTCAGAGAACTTAGGCATGTTCTGCGGGCCGGTCAGCATTGCCTGGTAGATTTCCTGCTCGCTTGCCGGAGCCAGCTCCGGAGCGAACTTACCGGAGGACAGAGCGCCGCCCTGGCCGGTGAAGTTGTGGCAGGAAGCGCAGTTCATGCGGAAGAGCTCGGAGCCCTTCGCTACGTCTTCTGCCTGGATTTCGCCATTGTAGTTAGCACCACGCAGCGATTCCTGAGCAACACTTCCGTCGTCGTTGTAGACAATGTCTGCGCCGCCACCGTTGGCTGCAACATATGCAGCAAGAGCCAGAGTCTGCTGCTCGGTGTAGCGAGGAGCCTTGCGCTCTGCTTGGGCGTCGTTAGACATCATCGGCATACGGCCGGAGTGCACCTGGAAGTACACGGAACCAGCACCGATACCGACGAGGGACGGACCGCGACCTTCGATGCCCTGCAGATTGGCACCGTGGCAGGTGATACAAGCGGTGTCATAGATGTCCTTACCCTCTTGGACGAGGGCTTGGTCATCTTTTTCCGCCGTGGCGACCTGTGCGTCCGGGGTCAAGGCAGAAGCCAAGACGCCCGCACCGGACAGGCCAATCGCCAAAGCGAAGCCACCGGCAAGGGTGCGCTTCGCCTTGCGGCGACGGCGGGTCTTCTTAGCCGCCGCAGTGGTCTGCTCCACTGCCACGGACTGCGAATTGTTATCCATCATTTTCCTTTAGATAACTCGAACACGGGAGGACTGATTGGGGATTGTGGCCAGTGCTACTGGACCAAGTAAATAACGGTGAAAACGCCGATCCACACAACGTCAACGAAGTGCCAGTAGTAGGACACTGCCATTGCTGCGGTCGCCTGTGCCGGCGTGAACTTGGACTTAGCAACGCGCGCGAGAATGATTGCAAAAGAAATCAGACCCGCGGTCACGTGCGCAGCGTGGAAGCCGGTGATGATGTAGAACACCGAACCGAAGACGCTGGACTGCACAGTCACACCTGCGTGAATCAACTCGGTCCACTCAAACGCCATGATGCCCAGGAACACAACGCCCAGTACCAGCGTTACGGTGTACCAGAGTCGAAGCTTGTAAACGTCACCCCTTTCTGCGGCAAACACGCCGAACTGCGAGGTCACAGAAGAAGAAATCAGCACTGCCGTAATGAGGAAACCCATGGGCAGGTTGATATGGGCGGTGTGCTCCGCCCAATCGCCTTCCTGACCGTTTGCTCGCGAGGTAAACCACATCGCGAACAGTCCGGCAAAGAACATCAATTCCTGAGACAGGAACACGATAGTGCCGACACTGACCATATTGGGTCGGTTCAGTGAGGCAGCACGTGGTGCTGTCATACCTTGGTTAGAAACTACGCTCGTCACAGTGGCTATTATGGCCGTTCCGGGCGCTGAAGTCACCTCGATTCCCCCCGCTTTCTCCATTCTTTTTTGATGCTTCGTCCAGCAAAAGGCCAGCAAGTCAGAGTCAAAAACTTTATTTTTCCAAACGGGAACTTTTCGCCCCGCTTTCCGACGTCCCATTGATGCAGGTGACACCACACGTCGGGCCCTACCCTGAAATTCCGAAGCACCCCGGCCACCCGACGCCTCCACTTATCGATGCACCAGTCCGTGTACCCGCCCCCGTTGCCTGGAGAGATAAATCACACTCCACGAGCTCCCTAAACGCCCCGCTTTACAACTTTCGAACGACCCCCGCAAAAATCGGCTCCTACGTGCCAGAATGCAGAAGAAGTGCCATCGCGAACATGCAGCAAGATCAGCCACTCCTCCCCCACCGGTAAAACTTTTGAAACTCTCGGGAACTTTCTTGCGTCGCGAACGACGCTGGATCGCCAAAGCCCTCCTAGCCATAGTGACTAGGAGGGCGGAGAAGTTTTAGGCAGGGATTCCTTTACATCGAGGAATTAGTGCTTTTCCTTCGGCAGGCCGTACTGGAGGGACAGGCCGGTGCAGGCCGCGATGAGGCAGACAGCGCCGAGGGCAATCAGCCAGAAGTAGAGGAAGATGATTCCCAAGCCAAGAAGGCCAATGGCGCCAGTCATAGCCAGCGGCCAGATGGAGCCTGGGGAGAAGAAGCCAAGGATGCCAGCGGCATCTTCAGTTTCTGCCTCTTCCCAATCCTCTGGCAGGACGTCACTGCGGTCATCAGTGAAGTGAAGGTAAGCACCCAGCATCATGCACAGCAGGAAGGCAAGGAACATGCCCACGATGCCAACCCACTCGGCACCGTAGAGGTAGCCATCGTCCTTAACGAAGGTGACGCCGAAGATGTAGACAATCAGCGAGACAAGAAGGTACGTCGCGATTGAGTAAAAGACTTTCGATGTTGCACGCATTGTGTTGTGTCCTTATCTCTTATGCCGCGGTGTTTACGTAGTTGTCGCCCTTAGCGGTGTCACGCTCGCCGGAGAACGGGTGGGTGGTTACCGCATATGGGTCCTGGCCGATTTCTTCCAGGGCTTCCGCGTTGGTGGCCTCTGGGTTGTCCTCTCGGAACTTCAGGTAGGTATTGAAGTCCTCCGGAGAGACAACGCGGATTTCAAAGTTCATCATCGAGTGGTAGGTACCGCACATCTCGGCACAACGGCCAACGAATGCGCCCTGCTTCTCAATCTTTTCCACCTGGAAGCTACGCTCCTGAGCGTTTGCCTCTGGGTGTGCGTAGACGTCGCGCTTGAACAAGAACTCCGGTACCCAGAATGCGTGGGACACGTCGCCGGAAGCGAGGCGGAACTCAATCGCAGTATCGGAAGGAAGAACCAGAACCGGAACCTCTTCGGTGGTACCGACGGTCTCAATCTTGTTGTAGTTCAGGTAGGAAAGGTCGCCCATGGACTTGCCGTGGATTGGGTTCGGGTTGTCCACACCCTCAGGGTCGTGAGCAGTCTTCTCTGCCTCAGCCTGACGCTCCTTGTCGGCGCCGTCGTAGTTCTCACCATTGACATGGTTCTCGGCGTAACCAAACTTCCAGTTCCACTGGAACGCGGTGACGTCGACGACAACCTTTGGATCCTTATCCAAGGCGGTGACCTTCTGCTGAGTCTGAACGGTAAAGAAGAACAGGCCCATGATGATGAGGATAGGGACGATGGTCAGAACCATCTCCAGTGGAACGTTGTACTGGATCTGGCGCGGGAACTCGCCCTTGCCATCCTTCTTTGCCTTCTTCGCGCTCCAGCGGAAGATTGCAGTGAGGAACAGGCCCCACATAATAAAACCAACGATCCATGCGGCAACCCAGACCCAAATCCAGAAGTTGTACATGGCCTCCGCCTCAGGGGTAATGCCCTTCGGCCAACCGAATCCCAGGAGGTTCTCTACAGCAGTTGGCGCCTGAACGTCACAACCTGCCAGAGCGAGTCCACCCAGGGCAAGTGCGCCAGCTACGCCCGCCTTACGGGCAAAGGTGCGCTTATTACGCTGTCCCACGTGTGTTCTGCCTTTCTGTCCACACAAAACTTCTCGAATACTCACAGAGCACTCTTACCCAATCAGAATAGAGGATAATTGCCAGATTCCCAGCCTGTTTAAAGGCATAAAAGGGCACCTAGTGCACTCATTTCATATTCTCCTTCAGGTAGGTTACCGCCCCACCTGCACAATGTTCCAACCGCACCCCCAGCAGCCACAGAATCCGTGTGCGCCAATTCACAGGGATCCGGCGGAACCATCATCCGAAAGTTCGCACCCCTATCGGGGAAGCTAATTCCAAGGCGGTCGGCAGGTTTCCTTAAGCCGTGGCGTGTTCTGGTTTCACGCCCTCTGGCCGTAAAGTGGGTGACTAGCAATAGACGCTTATATATAAGGAGCAATCTTTTCATGTGCGGACTTCTTGGCATGCTCGCCGCCACGGGCAACGTAGATAAGTACGTTGACGCGCTGGAACGTTCCCTGCCCTGCATGCGCCACCGCGGCCCAGATGCGGCCGGCACGTGGCATGACGGCGATGCCGCCTTCGGCTTCAACCGCCTGTCCATTATTGACTTGGAGCACTCCCATCAGCCCCTCCGCTGGGGCCCAGAGGACGAGCCCGACCGCTACGCCATGACCTTTAATGGCGAAATCTACAACTACGTGGAGCTGCGCGAGGAGCTCAAGGGCCTCGGCTACACCTTCCACACCGAGGGCGATGGCGAGCCCATCGTGGTGGGCTACCACCACTGGGGCAAGGACGTAGTCAACCATCTGCGCGGCATGTTCGGCATTGTCATCTGGGACACCCACACCAAGACGATGTTTGCCGCTCGCGACCAATTTGGCATCAAGCCGCTGTATTACGCCACTACCGAGGCGGGTACCGTTTTCGCTTCGGAGATGAAGTGCATCTTGGAGATGGCGGATCAGCTCGGTCTAGATCTCAACCTTGACCGTCGCGCCATTGAACACTACGTGGACCTGCAATACGTCCCGGAGCCAGAATCCCTCCACGCGAATATTCGCCGCGTTGAATCCGGCTGCACTGTCACTCTTCGCCCGGGCGAAGATGTTGTCGCCGAGCGCTACTTCAAGCCTCGCTTCCCTGTGCAGCAGGTTAAGCAAGGCGAAGAGCAGCAGCTATTTAACCGCATTGCAGAGGCGCTGGAAGATTCCGTCGCTAAGCACATGCGTGCCGACGTCACCGTGGGTTCCTTCCTATCTGGCGGCATTGACTCCACCGCTATTGCCACCCTGGCCAAGCGCCACAACCCAGATCTACTAACCTTTACCACCGGCTTCGAGCGCGAGGGCTATTCTGAGGTCGATGTCGCGGCAGAGTCCGCAGAGGCTATTGGCGTGGAGCACATCGTCAAGATTGTTTCTCCTGAAGAATATGCCGAGTCCATCCCGAAGATTATGTGGTACCTGGACAATCCGGTGGCTGACCCCTCGCTGGTCCCGCTGTACTTTGTGGCGCAGGAAGCCCGCAAACATGTCAAGGTAGTTCTTTCCGGCGAGGGCGCGGACGAGCTCTTTGGTGGCTACACCATCTACAAGGAACCACTATCCCTCGCCCCGTTTGAGAAGATCCCTTCGCCACTGCGTCGCGGACTGGGCAAGCTCTCCCAGGTTCTACCGGAGGGCATGAAGGGCAAGTCCCTGCTTAATCGCGGCTCGATGACGATGGAAGAGCGCTACTACGGCAACGCTCGTTCCTTCAACTTTGACCAGATGCAGCGCGTTATCCCGTGGGCAAAGCGCGAATGGGACCACCGCGAGGTTACCGCCCCCATCTACGCCCAGTCCAAGGACTTTGATCCGGTTGCCCGCATGCAGCATTTGGATCTATTCACTTGGATGCGCGGTGACATCCTGGTCAAGGCCGATAAGATCAATATGGCCAACTCGCTGGAGCTGCGCGTGCCATTCTTGGACAAGGAAGTCTTCAAGGTTGCCGAATCCATCCCGTATGACCTGAAGATCTCGCACGGCACCACCAAATACGCCCTGCGCAAGGCCATGGAGCAAATCGTCCCGGCGCATGTTCTACACCGCAAGAAGTTGGGCTTCCCAGTGCCGATGCGCCACTGGCTGGCCGGCGATGAGCTATATGGTTGGGCCCAGGACACCATCAATGAGTCCCAGACCGAGGACATCTTCAACAAGAAGGAAGTTCTCGAGATGCTCAAGGAGCACCGAGATGGCGTTTCCGATCACTCCCGCCGCTTGTGGACCGTGCTGTCCTTTATGATTTGGCACGGCATCTTTGTGGAAAAGCGCATCGATCCGCAGATCGAGCAGCGCGACTACCCAGTCAAGCTCTAAGAGCCTTCCACACGCAAAAAGAGGGTGGGTGCCAGTGGCACCCACCCTCTTTTTGTCCTTCTATTTAGTTGAAGGAATCGCCACAAGCGCAAGAGCCGGTGGCATTAGGGTTATCAATGGTGAAACCCTGGGACTCGATGGTGTCAGCGAAGTCAATCTTGGCACCGGTCAGGTAGGGAACGGACATCTTGTCCACAACGAGGTTTACGCCGCCTACCTGGTCAACCTTGTCACCGTCCAAAGTGCGGTCATCAAAGTAGAGCTGGTAGCGCAGGCCAGCGCAGCCACCAGGCTGGACGGCAATGCGCAGGGAGAGATCGTCGCGGCCTTCCTGATCAAGCAGCGCCTTTGCCTTTGCGGCTGCTGCTTCAGTCAGAATGACGCCGGTTGCGGAAGCTGGAGCGGTCATCACTTCTCCTCAATAAGTATTGGATTCGTTGCCACTACCCTACCCGGTTAGTTCAGGTGGGAAAAGGTAGCCAATACCTACAACACCATCTGGGCCGAGCCTATTCCCCTATTCACACCTACACCTTGTAGTGTGAGGAACGTGAAACTCCCGTGGCAAAAAGATGATAAGACCTCCACTGAGCCTGCTCCTGTACAGGACAAAGCTCAGGCAGAAGTTCAGGAAGTGCCCCAGCGCAAGGGCTACACCCCACCGAAGGGTCGTCCTACGCCAAAGCGCGCAGAGCAAGAGATTGCACGCGGCGTAAAGCGCGATCCCAATGGCATGTCCGATGCGCAGCGGTACCAGCATCGCAAGGACATGAAGAAGTCCATGAGCAAGGACGAGTGGAAGGAATATAAGAAGAAGGAGCGCCAAGAGCGCCAGCAGGCCAACCGCGAGCAGCAGGCCCGCATGGCAGAGGGCGATCCGCGCTTCCTGCCCGCCCGCGACCAGGGTGAAGTGCGCGCCTATGTGCGCGATTGGGTGGATGCCCGCCGCAGCCTGAGCAACTGGGTCATGCCGATGGCCCTGGTGCTCATCGTGGTCATGTTCTTGACCTACGCGGTACCCAGCATTGCAACACTCATCAACGCGGTAGCGATGGTTATCCTCGTTATCTTCGCCATCGAGGGCGTCATTCTGGCCCGTCGCTGCAATAATGCCGTGCGCGCCAAGTTCCCCGGCACCACCGAAGCCGGCTTTAGCCTTGGTTTTTATGCGTATTCTCGCGCCAGCCAGCCGCGCAAGTGGCGCATCCCGCGCCCCCGCGTGGAGCTCGGCGCTGACGTTTAAGGGGACTACTCATGGCCATTCCGCAGCCCGATAAGCAGGCACGCACCGCACAGGACGCACAGCTCGCCCCTTGGGGGCGCCTGACCGACGCCGCTCAATGGCTGGCTGCTTGCCAAGGCGCGGCGCCTGCCCATGAGCCGCGGCGCGTGCGGGCCGTGATTTTCGCGGATCAAGAGACCTCGCTTTCGGCCGCTGAGACCGCTGCGCGTCGCGCCGAGGCCGGGCTGAATGTAGTCACCGTGACGGATTATTCCCAGGCCTACAGCCTTGGAGCCGCAACAGCGGATGCGGAAATTGATGCCGGGGCTGACCTACTGATTCCCGGCGGCGAGGAGCACGCCCGAGTACCGGCCGTGGTAATGGCGACGATTACGCAAACGGAGCCGGTAGTGATCGTCGGCAAGCAGCGCAGCGTAGAAACCTGGAAGCGCGAGGTCACCGCAATCCGGGACGCCATGTTCCGCGCGCGCAACCTCGAGGGCATGGAGCTGGTGGAATCGTGCCAGTCCACCGTGCTAGCAGCCACGGTGGGGTTCATTGCCCGGGCCGCGGAGCGCCGTACGCCCCTGCTTATCGACGCCCCCTTGACCGCCACCGCCGCGCTTCTTGCTGAGCGCGATAATCCCGGTGTGAAAGACTGGCTCTTCGCCACCACGCTGTCCCCTGCCCCTGCGCATAAGTTGGCACTGGAAAAGCTAGGGCTCCACCCCCTGCTGGAACTGGGAATGGAGCCACAACCTACGCTCGGTGCCCTCGCGGCGCTGCCACTGCTGCTCACCGGAGTGGAGATCGCCGCGGACGCCTAAGCGTGGGACTACTTCACTAGGGTATGGAGCCAACCGTGGGTATCCTCCACTGCGCCGCGCTGGATTCCGGTGAGACGCTCACGCAGGGCCATGGTGATCTCACCCGCTTCATTCCCATTGACCTGGAAATCCGCAGAATCTCCCATTACGTGACCCACCGGCGTAATAACCGCGGCAGTGCCACAAGCAAAGGCCTCTGACATAGCGCCGGATTCGGCATCGCGCTGCCACTCTTCGGTAGTAATGCGGCGCTCGGTGACCTTGTAGCCCAAATCCTGCGCTACCTGCAATAGCGATTCGCGGGTAATGCCGGGCAGCAAGGATCCCGATAGTTCTGGTGTAACAATCTCCGCGCTATCACCAGAGCCATACACAAACATCAGGTTCATTCCGCCCATCTCCTCGATGTAACGGCGCTCGATGGCGTCCAACCAGACCACCTGGTCACAGCCCTTTTCATCTGCCTGGGCCTGCGCCAAGAGCGAGCCTGCGTAGTTGCCCGCAAACTTGGCCGCGCCGGTGCCGCCAGGGGCTGCGCGCACGTAGTCGGTGGATAGCCACACCGAAACCGGCTTGATCCCGCCGCTGAAGTAGGAACCCGCTGGGGAGGCAATGAGCACATAGCGGTAGGAATTGGCGGGGTGAACACCCAAGGAGACCTCGGTGGAGATCATAAACGGGCGCAGGTACAGCGCTGCTTCCCCGCCGGCTTCTGGTACCCAGTCCTGATCCGCTTCCACCAATTGGCGCAGGGACTCGATAAACTCCTCCTGCGGAAGCTCGGGCATAGCCAGGCGCTCAGCGGAGTTGATAAAGCGCTGCGCATTGTGGTCCGGACGAAAGGTAGCGATAGAACCATCCGGCTGACGGTAGGCCTTGATGCCTTCAAAGATTGCCTGCCCATAATGGAATACGTTGCTGGCAGGTTCCATGGTCATCGGACCGTACGGGCGCACCTTAGCATCGTGCCATCCCTTTTCTTCGGTCCAGTCAATGGTGACCATGTGGTCTGTAAAGTGCTTGCCAAAGCCGGGATTGGCGAGGATATCGCTCAATTCTTCCGCGGACGTAGGGTTATCGGTACGAGTAATCGTGTAATCAAGCATGCCCACAATCTACCCCTTTATCTATAGCGAGGCAGGAATAAGTTCATCACCGCGCGGTACAGTGGTGGAAAGATTGATAAGCCTTTCCATAAAGGAGGAGACAATGGCACAGTCCGATCTACCAGCACGCGGCCACTTTCCCCAGGTAAAGCTGGGAAAGAAGGTTCCTAAGAAGGCGGAAGCTCTACTTATCGCCGCTTTCGAGGGCGAAGGCGGCCTAGAACTGCCAGGCACCGAATTACTTGGGGGCGCAGCGCTGCGCTCCACTTATGAGGCACTGGTGGCCGTCGGGGCCTCTGGCAAGACCGGTGAAGTCACGCGCGTGCCGGCTCCAGCTAAGGCCGGCGTGGCATCCATTATCGCCGTTGGCTTGGGCGATGCGGAAGAAGTAGACGATGAGACGCTGCGCCGCGCTGCCGGCCAGGCCGCGCGTTCCATCACCAAGGTGGGGGCCGTAGCCACCTCCCTGGGCGATTTCGGTATCACCCCAGTGGTGGAAGGCCTCATCCTCGGCGGCTATAAGTATTCTGGCCTGCGCTCCGAGTCGGCCGCGGAGACCACCACTTACACCGTGGTGGCGGAGAAGTCCGCACAAAAGGAATTCGACAGCGCCAAGATTACCGCCGAGTCCGTTCTCATCGCCCGCGACCTGGTCAATACCCCTTCCAACCTGCTCTACCCAGAAACCTATGCCGAATTCCTCTCTGCCCAAGCAGCAGAGGCCGGCCTTGAGGTGGAGGTCTTGGATGAAAAGGCGCTGGAAAAGCAAGGCTTTGGTGGCATCATGGCCGTCGGTCGCGGATCCGCCCGCCCGCCGCGCTTGGTCCGCTTGAGCTGGAAGCCGAAGAAGGCCAAGCACCACGTCGCCCTAGTAGGCAAGGGCATTACCTTTGATACCGGCGGAATTTCCCTGAAGCCGGGCGCCAAGATGTGGGACATGATTTCTGACATGGGCGGTTCCGCTGCAATGGCCGCCGCCATCATCGCTGCAGCAAAGCTGAACCTGAAGGTGGGTATCACCGCTACCCTGCCGCTGGCAGAAAACATGCCGGGCAGCGATGCCACCCGCCCGGGTGACGTCATCACCCACTACGGCGGCATTACCTCCGAGGTACTCAACACTGACGCGGAGGGCCGCCTCGTGCTTGCCGACGCCATTGCGCGCGCCAGCGAAGACAACCCCGATTACCTCATCGAAACCGCGACCTTGACCGGCGCCCAGATGGTCGCCCTGGGTGAGCGCACCGCCGGCGTGATGGGCTCGGAAGAATTCCGCGATCGCATGGCCGAGATTGGCCGCGAGGTGGGCGAAAAGGCATGGGCCATGCCTTTGCTAGAGGAACACGAGGAATCCGTGAAGTCCGCCAGCGCCGATATCCGCAATATCAACGCCAAGCGTGAGGGCGGCATGGAATACGCCGGCACCTACCTCCAGCACTTCGTGGGCGAGGGAATCGAATGGGCCCATATCGATGTGGCTGGCCCTTCCTTCAACACCACGGGCCCTTATGGATACGCCCCGAAGATGGGCACCGGCGTGCCCACCCGCACGGTGGTTGCCGCCCTGCGCGAGATTGCTGAATTAAAGTAGCACCACAACAGGCTTGTTGCGTTTAGAATCCTAGAGGCATGAAGCCTGCTTTAATCATCGTTGACGTACAACATGACTTCTGCCCCGGCGGTGCCTTAGGCACCGAACGGGGCAATGAGGTCGCTGCAAAAATCGCCTCCCTACAACAGGACTACGAAACCGTCGTAGCCACGCAGGATTGGCACATCGATCCGGGTTCTCACTTTTCAAAGAACCCGGATTTTGTCGATTCTTGGCCAGTGCACTGCGTAGCCGACTCCCACGGGGCGGCCATGCATGAGGCCATCGGGCCGGCGCAAGCCTACTTCCGCAAAGGTGAATACACCGCGGCCTATTCCGGATTCGAGGGCGCTGCGGACGGTACCTTGCTCGCTGACTGGTTGCGCGAGCATCACGTAGAAGCAGTGGATATCGTGGGCATTGCCACCGATCACTGCGTGCGCGCCACGGCCGCCGACGCCTTGAAAGAAGGGTTCACCGTCCGCGTACTGCGTGAATATTGCTCCCCAGTCGATGATGCCCGTGGCGAGGCTGCGTTGCAGGAATTGGCCGCTGCCGGTGCCACCATCTGCTAGGCGCACGACAACGCCTGCGGCCCTCGAACCGAACGTGGTCCGAGGGCCGCAGGCGTCTCTCTACAAGGTGTTTCCATCTATCGGCTAAAGCAGCCGCCCTCCGGAAACGGGAGGGGTTCTCTCTATCTCTCTCGCATGCGCTCTCTCAAACGCATGAATTAAGTATGGAATACCGATATTGGATATAGGTGGATAGAACCTGAAAGTTTCCTGTTGAATTATGCCACCAAGGCTCCTACTACCTCACCTCGACAAATGCGTCTCCACCCAAATGGCGAAAGCTCTGCGCTATGCGAGACGATTGTTATAGGGTGATCTGCGTCCCCACGGGTGCCCGAGCACGGGCTGAGAGTGCGCTAAAGCTGCGCATAGACCGTTCGAACCTGTTTGGTTAATACCTACGAAGGAAGACAGGAGCGCTTGCCATGACGGCTGCCCCAGAAAACCACCCTAAGCATTCCTATTCCCCCATTCACCACGACGGTCTAGAAGTTCCAGAGACCGAAATCCAACTGGATGATTCCCCACAAGGCCCCAATGAGCCCTTCCGCGTCTACCGCACGCGTGGGCCAGAATGCGCACCTGAAGTGGGGCTACCCGCCCTGCGCAGCGAATGGATTAGCGAGCGCGGAGATACCAAAGAGTACGCCGGTCGCGGCCGCGAGCTGGCCGACGATGGACGTGCCGCGCAACGCCGCGGGGCGTCTTCCCAAGAGTGGAAAGGCTCTAAGCGCCCGCCGCTTAAGGCTCAGCCCGGGCGCCGTGTAACTCAAATGCACTACGCTCGCCAAGGAATCATCACCCGCGAAATGGAATTCGTAGCACTGCGTGAGCACTGCGATCCGGAATTCGTTCGCGCTGAGGTAGCTCGCGGCCGCGCCATTATCCCTAATAATGTCAACCACCCCGAGTCTGAGCCCATGATCATTGGGCGAAAATTTCTCACCAAAATCAACGCCAATATTGGTAACTCCGCGGTTACCTCCTCCATCGAGGAAGAAGTGTCCAAACTGCGCTGGGCTACCCAGTGGGGCGCGGACACCGTAATGGATCTTTCCACTGGTGACGATATCCACACCACCCGCGAGTGGATTCTGCGCAATTCCCCAGTTCCCATTGGCACCGTGCCTATTTACCAAGCATTGGAAAAAGTCAATGGCGTGGCAGAGGATCTGACCTGGGAAATCTTCCGCGATACCGTCATCGAGCAATGCGAACAGGGTGTGGACTATATGACCATTCACGCCGGTGTGCTCTTGGCGTATGTACCGCTAGCAAGCAATCGCGTGACCGGCATTGTCAGCCGCGGTGGCTCCATCATGGCGGGATGGTGCCTTGCTCACCACAAAGAGTCATTTCTGTACGAGCACTTCGATGAGCTATGCGAGATTTTCGCTCAATACGATGTTGCATTTTCGCTTGGCGACGGCCTGCGCCCCGGCAGCCTTGCCGATGCTAACGACGCCGCCCAATTTGCAGAGCTAAAGACTATCGGCGAGCTTACACGCCGCGCCTGGGAGTATGACGTCCAAGTCATGGTGGAAGGCCCCGGACACGTGCCGCTCAACATGATTCAAGAAAACAACGACCTCGAACAGGACTGGGCTTCAGATGCCCCCTTCTATACCCTCGGCCCTCTAGTTACCGATATCGCCCCTGGCTATGATCACATCACTTCCGCCATTGGTGCCGCCCATATCGCAATGGGTGGTACAGCCATGTTGTGCTATGTCACGCCGAAGGAACACTTGGGACTGCCCAACCGCGATGATGTAAAAACTGGTGTCATTACTTATAAGATTGCGGCGCACTCAGCGGACGTTGCCAAGGGACATCCAGGCGCCCGTGCTTGGGACGATGCCATGAGCAAGGCCCGCTTTGAATTTCGCTGGAATGACCAATTTGCGCTCTCCCTCGACCCAGAGACCGCGCAGGCCTATCACGATGAAACGTTGCCTTCTGAGCCAGCAAAGACCGCACACTTTTGTTCCATGTGTGGGCCGAAGTTCTGCTCCATGCGCATTAGCCAAGACATCCGCGAGATGTTCGGCGGGCAAATGGCCGAGCTGGGCATGCCGACGCTGGGCGACCAGGTCCGCGCGGCAGCCCACGGCTCAGCACCAGAGGAAGGTATGCAGGAAAAATCCGCCGAATTCCGCCGCAACGGGTCTCAAATTTATTTACGCGAGGATACTGACCTAGCTTAGCTCTCGCCCTGTATCGGGATTTTCGCCGCGCTCAAATCGGGCGCGGCGCTTCCTTTGCTCTTCCCTTTTGCGCAAGATGCGCTGCCTTTCCATGCGATCGCGCATGCGCTGCGGATAGCCGGTTTCTTCTACATCATAAATATCGCAGCTCAATAGTTTGGCCACCGCATCTATGCCTTTCGGCCCGCCAATACGGCGCCGGATAAAATCGCCGTTTTCATCCACAACGACAACGGACATCTCATTGACTACCGTTTCCGGCTCCACAAAGGCTTCTACAAAAGCCTTTCCGGCGGCCCACTGTTGCAGATCCTGCGCGTCTTCCGGGCGGACGGTCTCCCCCGGTCCGCGGGGTGGTCGCAGCGACGATCTGGACTTATTGCGGCGGAAAGGGTTGAACATAATTGCCTAGCTTACCCGGAAGGAGGGTAGTTACTAACCCCACATCTGCACGAGGGTGAGCATCACGCTGTAAGATTGTCGGGTAGCGATAGAACACTTCCAACTTTCGAGGAGTCTTATAACTCATGGCGAACTCCGTTGAGATGCCCGAGCTGGGCGAATCCGTAACCGAAGGCACCATCACGCAGTGGCTCAAGTCCGTCGGCGATACCGTCGAGGTCGACGAACCATTGCTCGAGGTCTCCACCGATAAGGTCGATACTGAAATCCCCTCCCCCGTAGCCGGCACCATTATTGAAATTAAGGCTGACGAGGATGACACCATCGAGGTTGGCGAAGTCATCGCCATCATCGGTGACGAGGATGAGGCAGGCTCCGCATCCAACGACTCCTCCGCTGATAAGGGCGAGGAAGAAGCAGAAGAAAAGAAGGAAGAGCCGAAGGCTGACTCCTCCAACGGCGACTCCGGCGACGCAGCCGACGTGGAAATGCCAGAACTCGGCGAATCCGTCACCGAGGGCACCATCACCCAGTGGCTCAAGTCCGTTGGCGACACCGTCGAGGTAGACGAACCACTGCTCGAGGTCTCCACCGACAAGGTCGACACCGAAATTCCTTCCCCAGTAGCAGGCACCCTGGTAGAAATCCTCGCCGACGAGGACGACACCATCGAGGTCGGCGAAGTCATCGCCCGCATCGGCGACGAAAACGCCACCGCATCCTCCTCCGAGGCCAAGCCAGAGCCACAGGAAGAAAAGAAGGAAGAGCCCAAGGCAGAAGAAAAGGAAGAGGCGAAGGCTGACTCCTCCAACGGCGGCTCCGGCGACGCAGCCGACGTGGAAATGCCAGAACTCGGCGAATCCGTCACCGAAGGCACCATCACCCAGTGGCTCAAGTCCGTTGGCGATACCGTCGAGGTAGACGAACCACTGCTCGAGGTCTCCACCGACAAGGTCGACACCGAAATTCCTTCCCCAGTAGCAGGCACCCTGGTAGAAATCCTCGCCGACGAGGACGACACCATCGAGGTCGGCGAAATCATCGCCCGCATCGGCGACGAAAACGCCACCGCATCCTCCTCCGAGGCCAAGCCAGAGCCACAGGAAGACAAGAAGGAAGAGCCACAGGCCGAAGAAAAGGAAGAGAAGAAGCCAGAACCGAAGGCTGAGGAGAAGAAGGAGTCCAAGCAGGATTCCTCCCTGAACACCTCTGCCAAGGTCAATAACGGCGACAACGTTCCTTATGTCACCCCACTGGTACGCAAGCTGGCTGAAAAGCACGGCGTAGACCTCAACACCGTTGAGGGCACCGGCGTGGGCGGCCGTATCCGCAAGCAGGACGTGCTCGCCGCTGCTGGCGAGGGCGATGCACCTGCCAAGTCTGGCGCACAGTCCGATAACTCCCCTCGCGCGCGTTGGTCCACCAAGTCCGTGGATCCGGCCAAGCAGGAGCTCATCGGCACCACCCAGAAGGTCAACCGCATCCGCGAAATCACCGCCGCCAAGATGGTCGAGGCGCTGCAAATTTCTGCGCAGCTTACCCACGTTCAGGAAGTCGACATGACTGCCATCTGGGATATGCGCAAGAAGAACAAGCAGGCGTTCATCGACAAGCACGGTGCCAACCTGTCCTTCCTGCCATTCATCGTGAAGGCTACCGCCGAGGCTCTGGTCTCCCACCCGAACGTCAATGCGTCTTATAACCCAGAGACCAAGGAGATGACCTACCACTCGGACGTCAACATCGCTATCGCCGTTGACACCCCGAAGGGCCTGCTCACCCCGGTCATCCACAAGGCACAGGATTTGACCCTGCCGCAGATCGCTCAGCAGATTGCAGAGCTCGCTGATAAGGCCCGCAATAACAAGCTGAAGCCGAACGATCTCACCGGTGCTACCTTCACCGTGACCAACATCGGTTCCGAGGGCGCCATGCTCGATACCCCGATCTTGGTTCCGCCACAGGCCGGCATCCTGGGCACCGCGGCTATTGAAAAGCGCCCGGTCGTTGTCAACGAGAATGGCCAGGACGCCATCGCCATCCGCCAGATGTGCTACCTGCCATTCACCTACGATCACCAGGTAGTTGACGGTGCGGACGCAGGCCGCTTCATCACCACCATCAAGGACCGCCTGCAGACCGCTGACTTCCAGGCAGACCTCGAAGTCTAAAGGTTCTATCGCCGCTTAAAGCCTCTTAGCCCCACTGCGGGGCTAAGAGGCTTTAGCTATGTCTGGGGTGCCAAGTGGGGGTGACGGATCCGAAAACGCCGGACTAATCCATCCCTTTTTATTCGAGGTGTTGGGGGAGACTTGCCCCTAAGCCCATGGTGAGCGCACTGGGTGCAGTTCTATACAGTGACGCGCTGCATAAAAGTTTCCAAAGCGGGATCGGCTCACCCATTGTTAAACATATAATTGGGGCGGTTACAGCCACTGTCCCCCTATTAAGGAGTCTCACTGACATGGAATTCATCTCCCGCCACCTAGGGCCGGATTCTGCGGAGCAGGCCACCATGCTTGCGAAGGTAGGCTACGACAGCGTGGACGCGCTGGTCGATGCCGCCATTCCCTCAAAGATCCGCGCCGCAGAACTGCCTCAGCTTCCTGAGGCACTCTCGGAAGATGAGGCGCAGGCTACATTGCGGGAGTACGCCAACCAGAACACCGTGCTGAAGTCCTTCTATGGACAAGGCTTTTCTGACACCCTCACCCCCGCGGTCATCCGCCGCGGTTTGTTGGAGGATGCGGGATGGTACACCGCCTACACTCCGTATCAGCCGGAAATCTCCCAGGGTCGCCTCGAAGCGCTGTTGAACTTCCAGACCATGATTGAGTCCCTGACCGGTCTGCCCATCGCGAATGCATCCTTGCTGGATGAGGCCTCCGCCACCGCCGAAGCCGTGGGGCTTATGTCCCGCGCGGTCAAGAAAGGGCGCCGCGTGGTGCTGGATTCCCGCCTGCACCCGCAGGTCCTTACCGTCGCCGCGGAGCGCGCCCGCGCGATTGACCTCGAGGTAGAAATCCTGGACCTGCGCGAAGGCCTCGTGGGCGAGGATCTCATCGGTGCAGTAATCGCCTACACCGGTACCGAAGGCGATATCTTTGACCCCTCCACCATCATCGAGGAGCTACATACCCGCGGCGCTCTAGCTACCGTGGCCACCGACCCGCTTTCGCTGCTGCTGCTGGAGGCACCTGGCTCGCTGGGCGCCGATATTGTGCTCGGTTCTTCCCAGCGCTTTGGCGTTCCACTCTTCTTCGGCGGCCCGCACGCTGCCTACATGGCGGTCACGGAAAAGCTCAAGCGGCAGATGCCTGGCCGCATCGTGGGCGTGTCCAAGGACGCGGATGGTCGCCCTACTTACCGCCTGGCACTGCAGACCCGCGAGCAGCACATTCGCCGCGAACGCGCTACCTCCAATATCTGTACTGCGCAGGCGCTACTCGCCAACGTCGCCTCCATGTACGCCGTATACCACGGTCCACAAGGTCTCAAGGCCATTGCCCGGCGCGTCCATGCGCTCGCTTCCTCCTTTGCGCAGTCCCTCAAGGACGCCGGAAAGCAACTAGTGTCCGAGGATTTCTTCGATACCGTTACTGTCGCCGGCGTAGACGCCGCCACCATCAAGGCTGACCTCCAGAAGGAGGGCTACCTCGTGCGTACCATCGGCGAGGACAAGGTATCGGTGTCCTTTGGTGAGTCGGCGACCAAGGAGGACGTCGCCAAGCTCGCCCAGGCCTTTGGCGCCGAGGCTGCTGAGGCCGACTTTGCTCTGCCGGAGAACTTGCAGCGCGGCGAGGAGCCGCTCCAGCACGCAATCTTCAACCACATCCACTCCGAGACCCAGATGCTGCGCTACCTGCGCAAGCTGGCCGATAAGGACTTGGCGCTCGACCGCACCATGATTCCGCTGGGCTCCTGCACCATGAAGCTCAACCCCACCGCCGCCATGGAGCCGATTTCCTGGCCGGAGTTTGCCGGCATCCACCCCTACGCACCAGAGGAAACGACCGCCGGCTGGCGCGCCTTGGTAGAAGAGATTGAGGGCTGGCTGGCCGAGGTCACCGGCTACGCCAAGGTCTCCATCCAGCCCAATGCCGGCTCCCAGGGCGAGCTGGCGGGTCTTTTAGCCATCCGCCGCTACCACGTAGCTAATGGCGATAACGAGCGCGATGTGGTGCTCATCCCAGCCTCCGCGCACGGTACCAATGCGGCCTCGGCAACGCTGGCTAACCTGCGCGTTGTTGTGGTGAAGACCGCCGAGGATGGCTCTATTGACCTGGCGGATTTGGATGAGAAGATTGCCAAGCACGGCAACCACATTGCCGGCATCATGGTGACCTACCCGTCCACCCACGGTGTCTTCGATCCGGAGGTCCGCGACGTATGCGATAAGGTCCACGCGGTGGGCGGCCAGGTCTACATCGACGGTGCGAATATGAACGCGCTGACCGGCTGGGCCCGCCCAGGCCAGTTCGGCGGCGATGTTTCCCACCTCAACCTGCACAAGACCTTTACCATTCCGCATGGCGGTGGCGGCCCGGGCGTGGGTCCGGTCGCAGTAGCCGAGCACCTCATCCCGTTCCTGCCCACCAACGCCGCGGATCCGCAGCTGGATGCCACCACCGCTACCCCGGTAGGTCAGGGTGTGCCAATTACCAATACCAAGTACGGCTCGGCGGGTGTGCTGCCGATTTCCTGGGCATACCTAGCCATGAGCGGCGCGCAAGGACTTGCCCAAGCCTCCGCCCACGCCATTTTGGGCGCGAACTACCTGGCCAAGTCCTTGGAAGATTCCTTCCCTGTGCTCTACACCGGCAACGCTGGCTTGGTTGCGCACGAGTGCATCCTGGATCTGCGCGCGCTTACCGACGCCTCCGGGGTCACCGCAGCCGACGTAGCCAAGCGCCTCGTGGACTTTGGTTTCCACGCCCCCACCCTTGCCTTCCCGGTGGCCGGAACCCTCATGGTCGAGCCCACCGAGTCTGAAGACTTGGGCGAGCTGGATCGCTTCATTGAGGCAATGCGCACCATTCGCGCCGAGATTCAAGAGATCATCGACGGCGAGGTGTCCTACGAGGGCTCCGTTATCCACCACGCACCATTTACCGCGGAGTCCATCGGCTCCGATACGTGGGAGTTCGCCTTCAGCCGCGAAAAGGCCGCGTGGCCCGTGAAATCCCTGCTCCACAGCTACAAGTACTTCCCGCCGGTGCGCCGCATCGACGAGGCCTACGGCGACCGCAACCTGGTCTGCAGCTGCCCACCACCAGAAGCTTTCGACATCGACGATTCTGAGGAGTAACCATGACCGAACTACTTACCTCCCCGCTTCATGCCGAGCACGAAAAGCTCGGCGCCACTTTCACGGCCTTCGGCCCGTGGAATATGCCCTTGAAGTACCAGAATGAGCTGGATGAGCACCGCGCGGTGCGCAGCACCGCTGGCCTCTTTGACCTTTCCCACATGGGCGAAATCTGGGTCAATGGCGCCGACGCCGGCAAGTTCTTGTCTTATGCCTTCATCTCCAATTTTGAGCCCCTCAAGGTGGGCAAGGCCAAGTACTCCATGATTACCGCTGAAGACGGCGGCATCATCGATGATCTGATTACCTACCGCTTTGAAGAGGACAAATTCCTCGTCGTCCCGAATGCCGGCAACGCCGATACCGTCTGGGACGAGCTCAACAAGCGCGCCGAGGGCTTCGATGTTTCCCTGAAGAACGAGTCCCGTGACGTCGCCATGATCGCCGTCCAGGGCCCTAAGGCCGCAGAAATCCTCGTCCCGCTGGTAGAAGACAATAAGCAGGACGAGGTATATAACCTCGGCTACTACGCTGCCACCATGGGCAAGGTAGCGCGCACTTTCGCCATTATCGCGCGCACCGGCTACACCGGTGAGGATGGCTTCGAGCTCATCGTGTATAACTCCGATGCCCCGCAGCTGTGGGAAGAACTGCTCAAGGCCGGTGCGGAATACGACCTCAAGCCGTGCGGCCTTGCCGCCCGCGATTCCCTGCGCCTCGAGGCCGGCATGCCGCTCTACGGCAACGAGCTCTCTCGCGATATCACCCCGGTAGAGGCGGGCATGGCGCGTGCCTTTGCCAAGAAGGAGGCCGATTTCGTCGGCGCCGAGGTCATCCGCCAGCGCGCCGCCGAAGGCCCGCAGGTGGCGATCACCGGCCTCACCTCCACGCAGCGCCGCGCCGCGCGCGCCGGCGCCGAGGTATTCGTGGGAGACAAGAAGGTCGGAACCGTCACCTCCGGCCAGCCTTCCCCCACCCTGGGGCACCCAGTGGCTATCGCGCTGCTGGAAACCAGCGCCGGACTCGAGCCCGGCGCCGAAGTCGAGGTAGAGATCCGCGGCAAGCGCTATCCTTTTGAAGTAACCGCGTTGCCGTTCTACAAGCGCGACAAGTAAACATCTTTTCCACCGGCCCGAAAGGACTACACCACCATGGCTACCCTTCCACAAGATTTCTCCTACTCCGAAGACCACGAGTGGGTCAACGCCACCGCTGACGCCGTCGCTGGCGCTACCGTGCGCATCGGCATTACCTCCGTCGCTGCCGATCGCTTGGGCGAGGTTGTCTTTGCTGAGCTACCGGAGGTGGGCGATACCGTCACCGCCGGCGAGTCCTGTGGCGAGGTGGAATCCACCAAGTCCGTCTCTGACCTCTACTCCCCTGTCACCGGCACCGTCAAGGCTGTCAACGAGGCCGTACACGATGACTACGCCGTCATCAACAACGACCCGTTCGGTGAGGGCTGGCTCTTCGAGGTCGAGGTAGATGAGGCCGGCGAGCTCATGGATGCCGCCGCCTACGCATCCGCTAACGGCCTGGACTAATTCAGCCCCACGCGGGAGGGTGTGCCACGCGCATCCTCCCGCTTTGCTTTGCCCACCGCACCAGAGGAAACTTTGAGGCTATGACTGCACCACGCGATCCCTTCTTCCCCGCCGAGCGCTCCATCCGCGCCTCCGATAAGCCACTAGAGGTCCGTTTCTTGGGCCGGATGGACTACCAGGAGGCGTGGGATTACCAGGCCGAGATAGCAGCCGCCCGCGCCAAGGGCGAGCAGGGCGACGTGGTGCTTGTGGTTGAGCACCCCAATATCTATACCGCCGGCAAGCGCACCCAGCCAGAGGATATGCCGGATAACGGCCTGCCCGTCATCACCGTGGACCGCGGCGGGCGCATTACCTGGCATGGCGAGGGCCAGCTGGTCATCTACCCCATTATCAAGCTGGCTGAGCCTGTCGACGTCGTCGACTATGTCCGCCGCTTGGAGGAAGCCACCATCCAGACGGTCCGCCAGATGGGGGTGACCACCGCTGGACGCATCGACGGCCGCTCGGGGGTTTGGGTCCCTTCCACCACGCAGGCCAAGGATCCATCCGCGCCGAAACGCGATCGCAAGATTGCCGCCTTGGGCATCCGCATTACCCGCGGGGTGACCATGCACGGCTTGGCGCTCAATTGCTGCAATACGCTGGACTATTACGACCATATTGTGGCCTGTGGCATCGACGACGCCGACGTCACCACCCTGTCCCTAGAACTGGGCCACCAGGTCAGCCTCGAGGACGCCACGCAGCCGCTGTTGCAAGCGCTGGACGACGCCCTCTCGGGCCGCCTCATTGTTGCCGACCACACCTTCGGCTCAGCCCCGGATCCCACGAAGCTGGCGAATGAAAGGGCACGGGAGAGGCGTCGGCAAGCGCGGCACTAGCCCTCGTTCGGGGCTGGCGCGGAATAGGATGTGACCCCGGCGACTTATACCTAGAAGAGCTATTAGCCATCACCACCGTCAACCGATAAAGTGAGTTTTTGTGACTGTAAAGCCTGAAGGACGCAAGATGCTCCGCATTGAAAAGAAGAATGCGGAGTCACCCATCGAACAAAAGCCACGCTGGATCCGCAACCAGGTCCGCACCGGCCCGGGCTACGAGGACATGAAATCCCGTGTGGCTGGCGCCTCCCTGCACACCGTGTGCCAAGAGGCAGGTTGCCCGAATATCCACGAGTGCTGGGAATCCCGCGAGGCTACGTTCCTTATCGGTGGCGATAAGTGCACCCGCCGCTGCGACTTCTGCGATATTGCCACCGGCAAGCCGGAAGAATTAGACCGTGACGAGCCGCGCCGCGTGGCCGAAAATATCCGGGAAATGGACCTTAACTACACCACCATTACCGGCGTTACCCGCGACGATCTTCCGGATGAGGGCGCTTGGCTCTATGCCGAGGTGGTGCGCAAGATTCACGAGCTTAACCCGCATACCGGCGTGGAAAACCTCACCCCGGATTTCTCCGGCAAGCCGGACCTTTTGGAAGAGGTCTTTGAGGCCAAGCCAGAGGTCTTCGCGCACAACCTGGAGACCGTGCCGCGCATCTTTAAGCGCATCCGCCCGGCCTTCCGCTACGAGCGCTCCTTGGACGTTATCCGCCAGGCCCACGACTATGGCCTGATTACCAAGTCCAACCTGATTTTGGGCATGGGCGAGACCGAAGATGAGGTCGAGGAAGCATTGCGTGACCTGCGCTCTGCTGGCTGCGATATCATCACCATCACCCAGTACCTGCGCCCCGGTCCGCGCTTCCACCCGATTGAGCGCTGGGTGCGCCCAGAGGAATTCGTCGCCCACTCCAAGCTGGCCAAGGAGCTCGGCTTCGGCGGCGTCATGTCCGGCCCACTGGTGCGCTCCTCCTACCGCGCCGGCCGCCTCTACGTGCAGGCCATGGAAAAGCGCGGCTTCGAGCTTCCAGAAAACCTCAAGCACCTGGCCGAGACCTCCCAGGGCGCCACCGCCCAAGAGGCCTCCACCCTCCTGGAGAAGTACGGCCCATCGGAAGAGACTCCAGTAACCACCCGCATGGCCAAGACCCCGGCTAATGCGAATTCGGCGGCGGCCACTATCCGCTAAACCGAACGTTTTCACAACGGCCTGCGTTTTCGCGTGGGCCGTTTTAACATTTATACCCGTTGACCTTTAAAGTAGGAGCCATGGCGAAAGATGACAAGGCAGCACTAAAGGCTGCAAAGAAGCAAGAACGCGCGGCCAAGCGCCAGCAGCGTAAGCAAACCTGGTCCCAGATGTGGCAAGCATTCAATATGCAGCGCAAGCAGGATAAGGCGCTTATCCCTATCATGCTGGGTGCCTTTTTGGGCATGGGCTTGCTCTTCTTCCTCATTGGCCTGCTTTTTGACGGCCAGTGGTTCATGCTCATCCTCGGCTTGGGCATCGGCGCGCTGCTCGCCATGTTCCTCTTTACCCGCCGCCTTGAGCGCGATATGTACAAGCGCGTGGAGGACCAACCGGGCGCTGCCGGCTGGGCGCTGGAGCAGCAGCTGCGCAATACCGTGGGCATCGTGTGGTCCGTAAAGACCGGTGTGGCCGCTACCCGCCAGCAGGATCTTATCCACCGCGTCATCGGCAACGCCGGCGTCATCTTCGTGTGCGAGGGCAATAAGAACCGTGTCCGCCCCACCTTGAACCAGCTGAAGAAGCGTGTAGACAAGATCGCCGGCGGCGTTCCCATCTACGAAATCTTCGTGGGCAACGGCGAGGACGAGGTTCCCGTATCCAAGCTGCGCAATAAGGTCATGAAGCTGCCACGCAACTTCAATAAGAACGAAACCTACGACAACATCCGCCGCATCGAGGCCATGGACTCCATGCCGGGTACCACCCCGGGTATGCCCAAGGGGCCGATGCCCCACCAGGCGCAGAACATGGCCGGCATGAACCGCCGCATGCGCCGCGCCCAGCAGCGCAAGAAGAATAAATAAGCGCCTAAAGCTAATCCCTGCTACACCGTCTACGGCGTAGCAGGGATTTTCTTATGCCCTTGATAGCAGGCTATCTAGGAGCGAATAACAATGGTGCCGGTGGCGCGGTCATGCATTCCGCGTCCATCCGCATCCACCATGGCCGCTGGGAACAGCACACCGGTGAGCACTGTGCGCAGCGCCGCACGCCACAGGCCCACGCGGGCACCGGGGACATCGAGTCGCGCCACGCCCATCCCCAACAGCAACATGCCGGGGGTGCGGGCAAAGAGCCACCCACACACGATGCCCATGATGACCCACAGGGCGTAGCCCAAGAAGGCCACACCGCCGAGTTCCGTCGTGAACATATGGATCAGGTTGGCAATGAGCATGCACACGATCCAGTCAATGGCCACAGCGCCGGCGCGGCGGCCAACGGGGGCCAGTGACCCCGGCCCGGACTCCGGAAGGCCGAGCTTTTCGCCCGGCCAGCGGCCGGGGCCTTCCATGTCATCGTATTCGCCCGGAATATTCGGCCCGTCGAGCCACGTACGCTTATCTGCCATGCTCACCAATCTAGCGGGCACAAAGTGAGATGTGAAACGAGGGGAATCGCGATGCCAACGGTGGGAACCTAGTAGGCTATAGAGAGACAATTCACCGGTCAACAACGAGGAGACAAACGTGTCTTTCGAGACAGTGCAGGACATCGTCCAATTTATTAAGGACGAGGACGTAAAGTTCGTCGATATCCGCTTTACGGACGTCCCGGGCACCGAGCACCACTTTTCCATCCCAGCAGATGAGTTCACCGTAGAAGATGCCGAAAATGGCCTTGCCTTCGACGGCTCCTCTATCCGCGGATTCACCACCATCGATGAGTCCGATATGACCCTGCTGCCGGATCCAGCCACCGCGCATATCGATCCGTTCCGCACGGCCAAGACCCTGAACATCAAGTTCTTCGTCCACGACCCATTTACCTTTGAGCCTTTCTCCCGCGACCCGCGCAACATCGCGCGCAAGGCGGAAGAGTACCTGCAGTCCACCGGCATCGCCGATACCTGCAACTTTGGTGCTGAGGCCGAGTTCTACCTCTTTGACTCCGTGCGCTTTGGCACCGACGTCCAGCACGGCTTCTACGAGGTTGATTCCGATGAAGGTTGGTGGAACCGCGATAGCGAGACCAACTTCGACGGCACCCCGAATACCGGCTACAAGACCCGCCTGAAAGGCGGCTACTTCCCCACCGCGCCGTATGACAAGCACGGTGAGGTACGCGATGCCATGGTAGAGAACCTGCAAAAGGTTGGCTTCCAAATCGAACGATTCCACCACGAGGTCGGCGCCGGCCAGAATGAGATCAACTACCGCTTCAACTCCATGTTGCACGCGGGCGATGACATCCAGACCTTCAAGTACGTGATTAAGCAGACCGCGGCACAATGGGGCAAGACCGCAACCTTCATGCCCAAGCCGCTGGCTGGCGATAATGGTTCCGGTATGCACGCCCACATGTCCCTGTGGAAGGACGGCAAGCCTCTCTTCCACGACGAGGCTGGCTACGCAGGCCTTTCCGATATCGCCCGCTACTACATCGGCGGTATCCTCCACCACGCCGGTGCCGTTCTTTCGTTTACCAACCCGACGTTGAACTCCTACCACCGCTTGGTGCCGGGCTTCGAAGCCCCGATTAACTTGGTCTACTCCCAGCGCAACCGCTCGGCTGCTATCCGTATCCCGATTACCGGTTCCAACCCAAAGGCCAAGCGCATCGAGTTCCGCGCACCGGACCCATCCGGCAACCCCTACCTGGGCTTTGCCGCCATGATGATGGCCGGCATCGACGGCGTAAAGAATCGCATCGAGCCGCACGCTCCAGTTGATAAGGACCTCTACGAGCTGCCGCCAGCAGAGGCTGAGTCCATCCCACAGGCACCGACCTCCCTCGAGGCTTCCCTGAAGGCCCTGCAGGAGGACATGGACTTCCTCACCGAAGGCGATGTCTTCACCGAGGATCTCATCGAGACCTACATCAACTACAAGTACGAGAACGAGATCAATCCGGTTCGCCTGCGTCCTACCCCGCAGGAATTTGAGATGTACTACGACTGCTAGAGCTGCGCTTGCCGACGCCCCCTCTCGCCACCGGCTTTCCGCCTTCCTAGGCTCCCAAATTGCTGAGTGCCGATTGGGGGCTTTGCAGATCTATGTGCACTTTGGCTTCAGAAGTTTTGCACCCAACATTGACAAGCGCCCTTGATTCTTAGCGGTGCCCCACTCCTTGTTGTTTGACTATCGCAGCGTTTTCAAATGCATGGCACTTGAGCAAAACCTTGCGCAAATGATTACTAAAATTGCGCATTTTGAGCTATACTTTAGTCAATCGATACCCCCTCCAAGCTTCCCATAGGAACAGCTCAATATGAGAGGGGGGCTTTGCTATTCTGAAGCAATGAACCGCAGGAAGAAGTTCCTTAGCATTGAAGAACAAGTTAGTTTAATTCAACGCCGTGGGTTAATCCTTCCTTCCGAAAAATCTGCTAAAGATTTCCTTGAGCGTCAAAATTATTACCGCTTTTCGGGCTACATGCGGTACTTCCAAGAAAACTTAGCCTGTGACGAAGCCAAATTCTTTCCTGGCACCCAGTGGGATGAAATAGTTAACATCTACCGGTTGGACGTCGAGCTTCGTTCTTTTCTTCTCCGCGGGCTCCAAGAAGCAGAGCTTACTGCCAGGACAGCCTTTGCTCTCAGCGAAGGTGAAATCCATTCTCCTTATGAGAAGTATCTTCAGCCCACTGCGTACCGGCGCCCACCAAATCCGTCTATGAGGCCCACTCGCGATCTAATTATCAGTGAGCTCAAGCGGTCTAAGGAACCATACCTCCACAAATACCAAAAGGACTCAGGGTCCGATACTGAAAGGTGGGTTTACGATGTGCCAATTTGGGTGGCAGTCGAGGCACTGTCCCTTGGTACGTTGTCGAAAGCAATTAGCTTCCGAAACGACAACAACCAAGTTTACGCAAAGACTTGTTCCATTCTTGGCGTAAAGAAACAATATTTAGCGCGCCAATTGCGCTCTTTTACTTTCGTGAGAAATAAGTGTGCTCACTCAGCTCGGTTATGGAACAGTTTCGTCTTGGACCAACCTGCAGTATCCAATGCTACGAAGCGGCGTGCTGAGAAAGTTTTAGGTCAAAATTACGGCGAGAACTCACTACTAGCAGTAATTGTAGCCCTTGATAACTTTCTCTTCCTTACGAATTCGTGGGTTGGATTTTTGGATGAGTATATGAAGCTTGCCGAACGAAATCCGGATTTCCACCAGGGTATAGCGAATCCTCGTCATTCATAGCCTCCTCGCTGTATGAACACGCAATGGTATTCCAGCCCTTTTCTTGCGACCCCGGACACACATTCACGTGGGATTGACCCCCGCCCCTAAAAGCACTCTTAGCGAGAGTTCTCACCAGCAAAAACGACAGCAAAATTCTGATAACGCGACCGAAAGAAATTAACATGTGGGTGTGACTGATAGATTCCGCCAACTCCCAGCCCCTGGCCCCGCGTGGGGAGGCAGCCTCATGGGCACCTCCATCGTCTCGCGCCTGCTCGTGGAAGAAGGCATGATGATCCTGGCCGGCATTTTTGCCGCCATCGCGTGCGTCATCTTTGTCGTTCTCACCGCGGGCTTCTTGCGCTACCGCCACCCCAGCTTTGAGCGCACCACTATGGCGGAGTGGTCGATGTTTTTCATCGGAATCTTGGCGCTCGGTGCCGCGCTTTCGGGTCTGACGGATATCCCTACCTTCCGCCTCGTGGGCTTTTGGATCGGTGGCCCGGTTACGGTTATTACGTGGGCTATCCAGCTCACGCGCTTTGATGGCGAACCGAAGTTCACCTGGGGCCTGCCGCTGGTCGGCCCTATGATTTCGGCTTCCGTTTCCGGTTGGCTAGCTAATGATTACGGCCCGCTCTACCACGTGATGGGTACGGTATTTTTCTTCATGTCCCTAGTGACGGCGGTGCCCACCTTCGCCCGCGTGTACTGGGCCGCTTGGCACGGCAAGGTGGATTTCACCGGCGCGAAATCAGCCACCGCATGGGTCCCGCTTGGCGTGGTGGGCCAGTCCACCACGGCAATGCAGATTCTCTTCCCTGGCCCGGTATCCATCTATTACGGCGTTACGGCGCTTATTATCGCCATTCCGCTGTCCATCTACGCGATGTTTACCTTCTATCCCAATGTGGCACGGTGGGTTCCGTACTCCCCGGCCTGGTGGTCTTGCACGTTCCCGCCGGGCACCGTGAGCATGGGCGGCCACCAGCTGGCATTGGTTAATGGCTCCGAGCTTATCGACGCCATTGCGCTCACCATACCCGTCCTCCTCACCGCCCACTGGATGCTGTGCTCCACCCGCTTCCTTAGCTGGGTGTGGGAGGGAAGGAAGGAAACCGGCCCTGAAGAGCCACTCATTAAGACTGGGCCCAAAAGGTAGCAAGGAGGCGCAGCCACTATGCGAGACGCCAGCTTCGAACGAGGCAAGCGCCGCACACGCCGCCGCAGGCGTGAGGCGCGACCGCGGCGCGAGCACTGGAGCAGGGAATACGCAATCTATGCGGAAGATTCCTGGGGCATCGATGACTTGGGGCCCGAGGGCGGCGAGAATTCCGTGCGCGCCTATTCCGGCGGCCGCGCAGATGGTAATCGTCGCCGGCGCCGCTGATGCATAATAGCTCCCCTATCACCTTCATCGCTTGGGATCGCGCGAACCTGCCTGCGGTGAGGGACGTACTAGCTGGCCTGCAGCGAGACGGAATCTTCCTGCGCCGCGGCCACCTGCTCTTGGAGACGTCGTGGCTTGGCTCAGGCGCGCGGGACTTCTATGCCACTGCCTGGCGCTGGGGCGCACCCGACTGTCCGCTCTTTTATGACCTAGCCCGGCGCGGCAAGCTCTTGCTTACTATCAGCGATACCGTGATTTCCTGCGGCAGCAAAGACGACATTGCCGATGCACGCGATGGCATTGCACAAGAGCTCATCGCCGCCCAGAATCCGCAGCAATTGTGTAGGCTGCTTGCCGACGCCGCAGAAGATTAAACCTACAGTCCCGGTCGTTCGCTGCGCTTCATCCAGCCCATGCGTGGGGCAAAGCCGCGGGGATGTTTCATCTGCGCTACGGCGTCGGCAATCATGAGGCGGTGGCGGCGGGAGACGCTATCGGGGAGCTTTGCCACGGAGAACCACCCTGCCTCGGTATTTTCTTCATCGCTAATGACCGGCTCTGCGCCATCGGCTACTGATACGCGCAGCGCGGTTCCCATAAAGGTGCACTCATCACCGTTGGGGTAGGTCACTGGCCCGGACTGCCCCACGCCCAATAGCGCTTCCACCTTGGCGTCGAGGCCGACTTCCTCTTTGACTTCTCGCAGCGCGGTGGTAGTAATTTCCTCGCCTGGCTCGCAGATTCCTTCCACCGGGGTCCACGTACCGTTATCGGAACGCTTTACTAGGAGCACGGAAGGGACTTCCCACAGCGCGGCGTCTGCCGGCACATCGCGGATGATGATGGCGCTGCAAGCCGGCACAAAGATCTGATCATGGCCAATCTTTTCGCGCAGCTGAACAATAAAATCTGGAGTCGGCATGCCACCTAGCGTAGACCAGTGCGGCGCACTTAGGCCATGGGCCCCAAGACCTCTTTCGCTAGAAGCTGAATATCGGTGGCCAACGTGAAAGATAGCTCCATGTCCGTCGGCGTGGTCTGGCAGGTGTGGCCTTCTTCGAGGCGTTGCGTCGTTCCGGAAACCACGCCCACGATGGTTTGTTTTCCTTCTACTTCGCCGTACACCGGACCACCGGAGTCGCCATTGGTACTGCATACGTGCGCCCTAGCGGCGAGCGAATCCCGCTGGAGGCCCTCCGAGTTCAGCTGGGCCATCTCTGCATCATGGACAAGCGTGCCGCAGGTCTCATCGGTCACGCGGCCAAGCTTGCACACATGAAGCGGCAGGTGAGCCAGGGAGGTGGCGACGCTATTGTCCACCGCCCCGGGGACATAGTACTCAGCGCTGCCTGTGATCTCGATAAAGGCCACATCGAGGTCGTGGCTGTCTTCGGAATAGAAATCAGAGTAGATGACCTCGCCGATAGGTTCGGCGGGGTAGCTAAAGTCGCCGTCGGCGGTTCCAGCCCAGACCTTATCGCCGGGTTTGCCGCAATGGGAAGCGGTGACGGCGATCGTGCGGGCGTCGGCAAGCGTAAATGACCAAGCCGCGGTACATGACTGGTAGTTGAAATAGGCGCCCGGCTGCGGTTCATCACCGGAGAGATCCAAGGCGGTGCCCGGCGCGAGCGGCGCCGTGGCCGGGGAATAGGACTCATTGGGAATGAGGTTTTTATAAGACAGGGCGGAAAAACTTGGTTCTTCCCCACCCCGTACCGGGCTGCAGGCCGCAAGGAACGCGGCCGTGCACGCTACAAAGACGCTAGTTGCTCTCCGCGTCCGCATCCCCGGCGTTGTCCTTGTTCTCTTCTTCCGCATCCATCTCCGCCTGGGCTTTGAGATCGCGGATGAACTTTTCCGGATCAAACTCGGTGTAGTGTTCCGGGCCGGCAAAATTTTCTAGGGCCATGGTTTAAACCTCCGTTTTCTGAATCGACGTGGTGATGTAATCCTTGACCGCCGTGGCATCGTTGGGCAAGTCCTTGACGTGCCGCTCAGTATCGAGGATGCCGGCAAAGCGCTCGGGCGGCTCAGGGGCAGAACCGATGGCTTCCGTGATGGTCTCGGCAAACTTCACCGGCAGCGCGGTCTCCAGGCACACGATGGGCGTTTCTACGCCCTCGCGCTGTGCGCCGCGAGCCACCTTGATGCCGTCGGCCGTGTGCGGATCCGCCAGGTAATCAAAGCGCTCGTGTACGTCCTTGATGGTGGCTAGGCGATCGGCATGGCTGGAGGAACCGGACAGGAAACCATAGTCCTCGCGGGCGGCGGCGATCTTGTCGTGGTCGAGGCTAAAGCCGCCCTCTTTCACCTTGGTGCCGAAAAGCTCCGCGGTTTCGGCTGCATCGCGGCCGAGCAAGTCGAACGCAAAGCGCTCAAAATTCGAGGCGCGCGAGATATCCATGGACGGCGAAGAGGTTGCCATGGTCTCTGCGGCTGGGCGCGGCCGGTAGTTTCCGGTGCGGAAGAACTCATCCAGCACATCATTCTCATTGGTGGCCACGATGAGGCGGTCAATGGGAAGGCCCATCTGGCGAGCGATGTGGCCGGCACAGATATCGCCAAAATTACCGGTGGGAACGCTAAAGGAAACCTTCTGATCGGCGGTTTCGGTGACCTTGAGCCAGCAGGAAATGTAGTAGACAACCTGGGCCATCAGCCGTGCCCAGTTAATGGAATTGACCGCGCCAATGCGGTAGGCGGCCTTAAAGTCAGCATCTCCCGATACCGCCTTGACCACATCCTGGCAATCATCGAATACGCCATCGAGGGCGATGTTGAAGATATTCGGGTCATCCAGCCCAAACATCTGCGCCTGCTGGAAGGCAGTCATGCGGCCGGCCGGGGTGAGCATAAAGACGCGAATGCCGTGGCGCCCGCGCATCGCATACTCTGCAGAGGACCCCGTATCGCCGGAGGTAGCGCCCAAAATATTGAGGGTCTCGCCGCGGCGGGCGAGCTCGTATTCAAAGAGCTCACCCAAAAGCTGCATGGCCATGTCCTTAAATGCCGCAGTAGGTCCCTCAGATAGATGACCGATGAAAAGGCCCTCGCCTAATTCGGTGACGGGAACAATTTCCGGGTCCGCAAACTTGGGGCTGGTATAGGCGCGGGCGGCGATATCCTCGATGTCTTGCGCTGGAATATCGTCAATGAAAAGCTTAAGTACCTCGGCCGCAAGCGCCGCGTAGCCCTTGTCCGCTAGGAGCGTGCGCCATGAATTTAAAGTGGCGGAATCTAGCTGTGGGTAGCTCTCAGGCAGGTATAAACCGCCATCGGGGGCAAGCCCGCCGAGGAGAATATCTGTAAAAGATGCGGGCTGACGGGCGGTATCGCGGGTCGAAATGTACTTCACACAAAAGAATCTTAGTAGTTAAGGCGTAAGGTATCAGCCATGTCGCAGCCGAATCCCAGAGAAGTCATTACCACTCAGGCTTTAAGCATTTGGGTAGCCGCCATGGCGGTCTACCTCGTAGCGATTACCGGCCGTACCTCTTTTGGCGTCGCCGGCTTAGATGCCATTGAGCGCTTCGATGTCGATGCCGGCCGTATCGCGGTCTTTACCTCAGTGCAGCTAGGTGTATATGCCCTAGCCCAAATCCCCACCGGCATCTTGATCGATAAATTCGGCCCGCGCTTACTCCTCGTGGTCGGCGCCGTCATTATGGGCATTGGCCAGGTCGTCCTGGGCTTTACCACCAGCTATGGCGTAGCCATTGCCGCACGCGTTCTCATCGGCGCGGGCGATGCCACAGCGTTTCTCTCCGTGATGCGCATCCTGCCCTATTGGTTCCCACTGCACCGCACGCCCATGTTTACCCAGGTGACGTCCTCGCTGGGGCAGATGGGTCAGTTCATTTCCGCGGTGCCCTTCCTGTGGTTGCTGGGCGCGGCCGGATGGACCGCCGCCTTCGTCACCCTTGGCGCGGTAGGCATCTTGGTAGCCATCGCCGCCATCGTAGCGGTGGCAGACTCACCGGAGAAGCTGGGCATTATTCCCACAGAGAAGGAACCACCCAACTCGCAGGCCACCAGCATCCCGGCCCGCTTGAAAACGGTATTCCGCTCCCCGGTGGCCTGGCAGGCTTACTTCATCCACTACATCGGTATGCTCCCGCTCATCGTCTTTGTCATGCTCTGGGGTATGCCCATGATGACGCAGGGCATGGAGATGTCCAAGGCCAAGTCCAGCCTGGTACTTACCTTGCTGGCGGTGTTCTTGGTCTTCGTCGGCCCGCTGCACGGCAAAATTTCCTCCCGCGCGCAGCATGTCCGCCCGTGGCTTAGCCTCGGGTTTGTCGCGGCTCACGCACTGACCTGGCTGATTTTCTTTACCTTTGGCACCGACAGCGGTCTGGTCGCGATTTTGGTGGTGTCCTTCATTACCGCGCTGTGTACACCGACGGCTAACTACGGCTTCGATATTGTGCGTGAGCGCATGGACCGCTCCGTGGTGGCCACAGCTACGGGCTTGGGAAATATGGGCGGTTTTACCTCTGGCATGTTGGGCGCGCAGCTTTTCGGCATGGTGTTGGACCACTCCTCCGACGCCCCCAATTATTCTATGCCGGATTTCACTGCCGCCGCGGCTGCGGTGCTAGCCGTCTGGGTAGTAGGCATGATTGGTGTGGTCATCACCCACTTCCTTCGCCGTCGCGCGGGCGAAGACGGGCCTTCTGTCACCATCGTGGAGGTTTCCTAGAAACCGTCGGTTGATTACTCCGGGTTGAGGATAAAGCGAATGGTTCCCTCAGGGTCCGCCAAAAGCTCCCGGGTCGCCGCCACGGCTTCCGCTTCGTCGAAGGCGATGCGTTCAAAGCCAGTATCGTTTAGTTCCACAATGTCTGCCCCCGGGCAGGCCAAAAGAATTGGCGAGTGCGTGGCGATGATTATCTGCGCGCCGCGGTCAACCGCTTGGGCTATTTCCCCCACTAGGGCCAGCTGCCGGATAACGGAAAGTCCCGATTCTGGCTCATCAAGGACATATACGCCTTGGCCATTTATGTGCTCATAGAGCATGTCGAAGACGGATTGTCCGTGCGAGCGGCGAGATAAATCTACATTCTGGGACAAGGTGGAACGTCCTGCCCGTTCGTCCGATGAATCTCCGCGTGCAATCAGATGCTCGTGTTTTTCAGCGCGTAGGAAATAGGCGCGTTGGATGACTTTATCCGTGACGCAGCGAATGGGGCTGCGGGGAACGATTTCATCGGGATCGTCCATCCGTCCGCCTTCGGGAGAGCAGCCCAAATCACTGGCCACGCCGGCGAGCAAACTAGATTTACCAATGCCGTTTTCCCCCACGAAGACGGTTACCGGCCTCCGCAGCTTAAAGCTTCCTAGGTCGGCCAAGTAATCGAAAACCGGCAGCTTTGCCCTGTAGTCATCGGGCTTAAATTTCAGGCTTAGGGCATCAATCAGCATGGCCTCTAGACTAATTCAGCTCATCCAATATGCGCAGCGCGTCTTCACGTGTAGCTTCCGCACCAAAGTTTTTCAGGTGGCCGGCCAAATCACCAGTGGGAAGTGATTGGGCGATGGTATCGGCCGGCACAGTATTGACGGCATAGGCCACCCCTACCCCGCCGGTGATGGGGATGGCAATGGCGGTGAGTACTCCCACCGCGGTCGACAGCGTGGTCTTGAAAGTCATAGTCTCCTCCAGAGGCTTCGGCACCGAGCACCCTGCCCGTTACCAATTTGTGATGTTTTACCTTAGGAAGAGTTACTGCCAAGGCCATGCCGCCTAGCTGCGGGTTGCCTGAATTTTCGCACCCAGTTCGCGAGGAAATAAAGGGCTAGTTTGCTGGATAGCTCTCGGCCACGATGCCATCGCTGGCCGGCATCACAAGGCCTCGCTCAAATGCTACGAGGACTGCCTTTTCATCGGATTCGCTGATGTCACCAGACTCCACCGCACTGTTGAGCTCGCGCTCGAGGTAGACGCGCACATCGGATTTTCCGTTTTCCGTCTGGGTAATATCCCGCGGGACGGAATTGAGCGGGATGCCCAGCGCCTTCGCCAGGGAGGTCACGCGGTTGGCGTCGGTGGAATCATCGTCCTTGATGTCACCATTGACTTGTGCGGGAATGTCTTCCTGAACCACGCCACCAGCCACGGCCTCGCCCACCGTCTTCGTCCCCTTCGGGGGATTATCGCGATTGGTAGCCCACACCCCGACAGCGATAGCCACGATGACGGCCACGGCTACAAAAGCCCACAGGTAGATGAGCTTATGTCGATACACTCCGCTGATTTTAGCCATGGTAACCAGCACCATCGCCGAAGGAACCGTAGTCATTGCCGCGAGGGTTCTCGCCGCGATCATTGAGGGCGTCGATGATGGAGCGGATGGTGGCCTCCCCTATGCGATCGGCGCGCCCCCACGAACGAGGGGCCTGGCGAGAATTGTGCGGTGCTGAATCTGGGCGCGGCGGCTCTGGCTTTTCCTCCCGGGGCGTAGAGACCTCGATGGTCAATGTGGTGCCGTCAAGGTGGAGGGCGTCACCGTCGCGCACGCCCGCGGCACGCGCTGCAGAAAGCAGCGCGGATAACTCGCCCACCGTGGCGTTGTCCACATCGAGTTGCAGCTTGAAAGACATAACTAGCCAGTCCTTTCTTATTCCCCTCCCACTTTAGAGTCCAAAAGTGCAAAAAGTAAGGGCGTGGTGCGCACATCGGGGACTTTCAAGGCTAACTCTAAGAATGCTCGAAGGATTCCTCCTCACCCCAAAAGACCTCATCTACAACCTTCCGGGCATGGCGGGTAAGTTTCAGATAGTTCTCTAAAAACTCTTGGTTCTCCTCCGGCGGCCAGCCAGCGGCACCGGCCACCTGGGCCAGCTGCGGGCCGGGCCCGGGCAACTGGTCGACGCGCTTGCCGCGTACGAGCACCAATGCATTGCGGGCGTCGGTAGCCATAAGCCAGGCGTCGCGCAGGTCCGAGACCTGCTCGGCAGAGAGGATTGCGTTTTCCTCCAAGGCATCGAGCACGCGCAGTGTGGACGGATCGTGCAGTTGGGCATACTCGTGGGCATGCATCATGGTCAGTAGCTGCACAGTCCATTCAATATCTGAGAGCGCACCGCGCCCCAGCTTGGTATGAGTATTGCGGTCCGCGCCGCGCGGAAGGCGCTCATTGTCCACGCGCGCCTTCATGCGCCGGATATCGCGAATGGTCGATGCGCTCGCGCCGCCTTCTGGGTAGCGGAAGCTATCGACCATGGATATAAATCGCTCGCCTACTTCCCTATCGCCAGCCACGAAGGCCGCGCGCAACAAAGCCTGCAGCTCCCACGACTCGCCCCACTCGCGGTAGTAGCGCTCATAGGAGGAGATGGTGCGTGCCACCGCACCGGAGCGGCCCTCTGGGCGCAGGCCCAAATCGACGTCCAGTGGTGGGTCGCCCGAAGGCTTAGACAGGCGGCGCCGAAGCTTATCGACGATCCCGATAGCCCACTTCACAGCCTCCCCTTCCGCGCCAGAGTCATCGGCCGGTTCGCTAGGTTCTGCCACCACAAGCACGTCCGCATCTGAGCCAAATCCCAGCTCCATGCCTCCCAAGCGGCCCATGCCGATAACGGCGATGCGCGCTGGCGGCTCTGCGTCCTCGTTGGCCAGGCGCCACGCGCGCACCTCGGCGCGAAGTGCAGCCTCAAGGACGGCATCCCAAATTGTGGATAGCTCATGGCACACCTGCTTGACCGGCATGAAGCCCAGCAAATCCGCACTGGCGATGCGGGCCAACTCCACTCGGCGCAAGGAGCGCGCCACCGCCACCGCTTTATCCGGGTCGGCGTGGCGCTTGCTGGAATTGACCAGCGCCTTGGAAACCTGTTCGGGCTTGGTTTCTAGCAATTTGGGGCCAGTGGCGCCGTCGGAAAGCTGCTTGACCGAATCCGGCGCGCTAATAATTAGATCAGAGGTAAACGGCGAGGTACCCAGAATGTGCATGAGCCGCTGGCCCACAATTCCTTCATCGCGCAGCATGCGCAAGAACCACGACCTATCGTTCGCGGCCTCCGAGAGCTTGCGATAGTTCAACAGGCCCATATCGGGGTCTGCGGTATCGGCGAGCCATTCCATCAAGGTAGGCAGCAAAATCGCTTGGATGCGTGCCTTGCGCGAGGTTCCCGCCGCCAAGGAGGTCAGGTGCTCGAATGCACGCTCGGGGTGGTTATAACCCAGCGCGGCCAGCTGCAGCTTGGCGGCCTCCGGCGAAAGCTTGAGCTCATCGGCGGACATGGTGACCACGGAATTGAGCAGCGGCCGGTAAAACAGGCGCGAGTGCAGCTCGGAGATCCGCAGGCGGATCCGGCGCAGGTGCGACAGCATGCGCTCGGCCGCCGACTTGGTGCCCTGCGGATAAAAGCCGGCGATGCGCGCCAGCCACTTCATCCCCTCTTCGTCGTCCTTTTCCGGCAGCGTGTGCGTGCGGCGGAAGCGCTCCAATTGCAGGCGGTGCTCAAGCAGGCGCAGAAACTCATAGGCTTCAATGAGCTGGGTGCCGTCCTCGCGGCCGACGTACCCCGCTGAAATCAGCGCCTCCAGCGCCTCCACCGTGGAAAGCGCCCGCAGCGTCTCATCGGAGCGACCATGGACCAATTGCAAGAGCTGGACAGCAAATTCGATATCGCGCAGGCCGCCCACGCCTAGCTTCAGCTCGCGGTGTTTGAGCTCTGCGGGAACATTGGCCAGCACGCGGCGGCGCATGGCCTGTACGTCCTCTACAAAGGACTCGCGTTGCGACGCCGTCCACACCATCGGGCGAATCTGGTCCAAATAGTCCTGGCCTAGCGGGAGGTAGCCCGTCATAGCGCGCGCTTTAAGGAGCGCCTGGAATTCCCACGTCTCCGCCCATCGCTTGTAGTAGGCCACGTGGGATTCCAAAGTGCGCACCAACGCGCCCGACTTTCCCTCCGGGCGCAGGTTCGCATCCACCTCGAAAAAGGTGGTGGATCCAATGCGATTAAACTCCGCCGCTAGCCGCGTGGCCCTAGGGGTTGCCTCGCTGCCAACGAAGATGACATCCACATCGGAGATATAGTTCAGCTCGCCTGCGCCACACTTGCCCATCGCCATGACTGCCAGCTGGGCGTCCAAGGGGTCATCACCGTAGATGGTGCGCACGGCACAGGCAAGGGAGGCGGTTAAGGCGGCGTCGGCAAGCGCGGTAGTCAGCGCCGTAATCTGGCGGAACCCTACCTCCGGCTGCAGCCTGGTCTGGCCCTTGCGTGAATGAAAGGTGCCCGCCACATCGCAGGCGGCAATGCGCATCATCAAAGTGCGGTAGGTCGTGCGCAGCGCCTGCTTATGCTCCCCCTCGCCGGCACGGTAAGTGCCCGCCGCGCTCAGGTCCTCGCGCGCCGGATCGGGCCGATCCAAGTCGTGAGCAAAGTCCGCAGGCTGGGCATCGACGGCACCAAGCAAACTTTGCAGCATCTCTTCAGACTGCGGAAGGGGTTTTTCTAGTTCTCGCCACAGCTCAGGGTGCGCCGCGAGGTGATCGCCAAAGGCGGTCGAGGCCCCCAGTAGTGCGAAGAGGCGCACGCGCAAAGATTCATTGGAACGCACGGCATCATCGAGCTCTGGGGCTTGTTCATAGATGCGGATCAGGTTATTGAGAGCCAGGTCTGGGTCGCCCACGGCAGCGAGGGTCCACAACAGATCGGCTGATTCCGGATTCTTCCACCCCAGCTGCTCAATATCCTGCGCAGCATGCGGGCGGGTAAGACCTAGTGTGGCCGGTGAAGGCACAGCAGCAGGACGCATTTTTCTCCTAGAAGTTCAGGTTATTGCGCAGCTCAAAGGTGGTGATTTGGCTCTGATAGTGATGCCACTCATCCCACTTGGAGCGCAGGAAGAACTCAAAGACGTGCTCGCCCAAGACTTCCGCCATGAACTCGGATTTTTCAAATTCTCGCAAGGCCTGATCCAAGCTGGTGGGTAGATCCTTATAGCCCATTGCCCGGCGCTCGCGGCGGGTGAGCTGGTGGACATCGTCCTCGGCCGGATCATCGAGCTCGTAGCCCTCGCGGATGCCTCTCAGGCCTGCAGCCAATAGCACCGCATATCCCAGGTAGGGGTTCATCGAGGCATCAATAGAGCGGATTTCTACCCGGCGCGATTCTTCCTTGGTAAGCCGGTAGGTGGGAACGCGGACCAGCGCGGAGCGATTCGATACTCCCCAGGTGGCTGCACCCGGCGCCTCGTTGCCGAACATCAGGCGCTTATAAGAATTGGTCCACTGATTCACAATCGCGGACATCTCCGTGGAGTGCTCCAGGATGCCGGCGATGAACTGGCGGCCGGTCTGGGACAAAGAGAATTCATCATCCGGATCGTGGAAAGCATTGGATTGGCCTTCAAAAAGGCTCAAGTGGGTGTGCATGCCAGAGCCCGGCAAATGTTCGAAGGGCTTAGGCATGAAGGTGGCACGCACATTGGAATTGGTGGCCACCTGCTTGATCACGTGCCGGAAAGTCATGATGTTATCGGCCATGGTGAGCACGTCCGCATGGCGCAAATCAATTTCTTGCTGGCCCGGCGCGGTTTCGTGGTGGCTAAACTCCGTGGCAATTCCCAGCGATTCCAGCGCTAGCATTGCCTTCCTGCGGAACAGCGGGGCGGTATCGTGCGTTGCTTGGTCGAAGTAACCGCCATTGTCCGTGGGCACCAAGTCGGTGAGTTCGCGGCCGCGCTCAAAAAGATAGAACTCGATTTCTGGCGAGGCCATGCAGGTAAATCCATCGTTGGCGGCCTCGGTGACCTGGCGGCGCAGGATATGGCGCGGGTCCACCATGGAGGGCTGGCCGTCTGGCTGTGCGATATCGCAAAACATACGGGCCGATTGCAGGTCCGGCTCATCCATATCAAAGGGCAGAATCTGGAAGGTGGAGGGATCTGGCAGGGCGATGGTGTCAGACTCAGAGATGCGAGAAAAGCCCTCCACGGAAGAACCATCAAAGCCAACACCTTCTTCGAAGGCCGATTCCAGCTCGGACGGGCTCATGACCACGGATTTGAGGGCGCCCAGAATATCCGTAAACCACAGGCGGATAAAGCGGATATCGCGTTCCTCAACGGTGCGCAAGACAAATTCGTGTTGGCTATTCATGCTTTAGACCTTACCGGCTCTCCCCCGAGGGATGTGCAGTTCATGCGTCAGTTTTTCCAGGGAGAAATGCGCAGGTCGCAAGAGCATCTAGGGGGTGGCCAGCGGGGGCTTTCCCGGAAGGAGCCAGCTTCCGCGCATGCTTTGCTAGGTGGGCAAGCGAACATACGTACACCTCTTAAAGGACGAATCTTTATGACCACCCACTGCAATGACCTTTCTGCTCACGTAATCGAACGCCTCATCACCGCCGCACAACAAGGCTGGGCGCCGGCGGACCTAGAACACGTCTTAGGTCCGCACGCCTACCCCATTATTTACCGTGCAAGCCCCCATGTGCCAGCACGAATTACCTCTCCTGCGCTGCGCAAAGCATGGCTCCAGATGGCCCCTCCGCAGGAGAATTTCATTCCGCGCGATAAGCTGCGCGCCATTATTAAAGAGCTCATTCACCTACCGAGGCTGCGCGATACCGAGCTTTTAGCCTCCGGCGAATCCTTGCGGGAGGATGGGCTTAGCGATAAGCAACGCAAAATCCGCGAAAAGGTGCTAGGCCTTTTGCGGAAAGCGGAATCTACCAGCTTTGAGGATGAGGCCGAGGTTCTCATCTCTAAGGCGCAGTCCCTGCAGCAGAAGTATCGCATCGAGGATCTCCTTACCTCCGAGCTACCTGATCTTATTTCCCACCGCGTGCACATCCACCCGCCGTATATCAAACATCAGGCTTCCCTGTTAAGCATCATCTCTGACGCCAATGGATGCACCACTCTCCTTATTCATGACAAGGGCTTGGCCTGTGTGATTGGCGCTCCTGCCGACGCCGCCCATTGCGCCGACCTTTTTGCCTCCCTCAACCGTCAATGCGATTGGTTCATGCGCAATGGTGACGGCGCAGAAATTGCCCGCGCTACGGGCTCTACCGCCGCCTATCGCCGTAGCTTCCGGCTCTCTTATGCCGCCCGCATCGGTGAATTGCTCACCCAAGCAAATGAGGATGGCATCGCAGATAACCTGCGGGAGTCCCAGTACTGCTCACACCACGCAGAGACTGTAGCCACCCAAACCCTTCCGGCACTGCAGGCGCGCACCGATCATGCCATCGACACTCGCAATCGTCTCTTTCCCAACCTGACGGAAATGTCTCTTTCCATGAACAGCATGCACGGCATCAACGATGGTATTGCCGCTGCCGATAAATCTCACTTTGGCGGTGATGCTTCCGGGATTGGTCCGGTCCCCGAAATTACCCAGTAATTTTGCCCTGCTCAACGCCATTCTTCTTTCCCGTTCCCTGCTAGCGAACGGGGGCGAGGAGTGGCACCGCATCGAGTGCTTAACGGGTAGGATCACCGGTGAGATTTATTTGGTCTAAAAAGTAAAAGGTACGTGAATGTCTACACAGTCTTTTCTCGAAGTTGAAGCGAAATTCTCCGTAGCCGAGTCCACTCAGCTCCCTGAACTGACCCGCCTCGAGGGAGTTGACCACGTTGCAGACACGCGCCACCACGCGCTTTCTGCCATCTACTACGACACCGAAGACCTCCGCCTGACCCACGCAAAGATCACCCTCCGCCGCCGCACCGGTGGCAATGATGATGGCTGGCACATCAAGATTCCTAGCGAGGCTGGCCGCACTGAAATCCACGCCGAGCTGGGGGAACCTGTAGATGGCCGCTACGAAGTACCTGAGGAGCTTCTCCACCAGGTCCGCTCCATTATCCGCCACAACGAACTCACCCCGATTGCGCAGGTAGACAACAAGCGCACCGAGATGGTCCTAGCGGATGCCGACAATAAGCCGGTAGCAGAATTCTGCGATGACCACGTCACTGCCTTTTCCTTCCTTCCAGGTGGCCAGCAGCAGTCGTGGCGCGAGTGGGAAGTAGAGCTCGCCGGTGAGCTTCCCGGCACTGAGGAAGGTACGCAGTTCATTCGCCGAGCCACTTCCCTGCTTATCGGTGCCGGTGCGCGCGTTTCTTCCTCCCCATCCAAGCTGAAGTCTGCTTTGGGCGATTCCTACACCAATGCCCCGCTGCCTCCAGCCCTGGTATCGCCGGATGTGGACCCAGACTCCCCTGCCGCGGCCGTCATCACCGCACTGCAAGCCAACCGCGACAAACTGGTTGATTATGACCCTCGCGTGCGCCGCGATGAGTGGGATTCGGTTCACCAGATGCGCGTAGCCACCCGCGAACTGCGCAGCCACCTGCAGACCTTCCATGGCATCGTTGTCGGCCCAGAGATCGACAAGATTGAAGCCGATCTCAAGGAACTTGCCGGCATCTTGGGCGTTGCTCGCGATGCGGAAGTTGTGGAAGAGCGCTGGCAGAAGCTGCTGGAGTCCGAAGATTCTGACACCTTGGATGACTCCACCCGCGAGCACATTGCGCACGATATGGGCAACGCCTACCGCCGCGCGCACCGCCGCGTTATCGCAGCCCTGGATTCCGAGCGCTATCTCGAGCTGCTGGAGTCTCTCGATCGTCTGCTCGCAGACCCGCCAACGGCCGATAAGCAACAAGAGTCCGCCCCGGTAGCTAGCGAAGCGGAGGAGACGGAGGAGCAGTCCTCTGCTGAAGAGGACGCCGCTACTCCTACCGAATCCAGCGAGGACAGCGCACCTGCTGCGGACAAATCCGAGCACAAGCCGGAGAAAAAGAAGTCCAAGGACAAGTCCGCTGACATGGACACCGTGATGGCGCAGCACCTTGAAAAGGCCTATAACAAGTTGGTCAAGCGCCATAAGAAGGCCGTGGAGAACTGGGATAACCAGGAATTGTCCCTGCACGAGCGCGAGGATTATTTCCACGATATGCGCAAGGCCGCAAAGAAGCTGCGCTATGCAGCTGAAGCAGCTGGTTCTGCCACCAACCTCAAGACCAAGCGCCTCTACAAGGCCTGCAAGCAGATGCAGTCGGTGCTCGGTGACTTCCAGGATTCCGTGACCTCGCGCGATAAGCTGCTCGAGTTGGCAGAGTCCGCTCGCCGTCGTGGGGAGAATACCTTTGGCTATGGCCTGCTCTACCAGCGCGAGCGAACCATTGGCCTGAAGGCTCTCGATGATTACGCCGAGTCTTTCAAAGACATCAAGGCCGCGTTTAAACCGCTGCGCAAGAAACTAAAGTAGCCGCGCTCCCCTGGCAGGTGCTGGGAAACACGGCTTTAAAAGAGATGGCTGGGAGTTAGTTACTTCCAGTCATCTTCTTCGTCTGCGGCATCTGCCGCGTCATTGCGGGCTTGGGCGATTCCGATGGCGTTTTCTGCCTCTTCGCGGGTGTCATACGGGCCCATCCGATTTTCCCAGCCAGAGGTCTTGCCTTGGCTGACTTCCTTAGTGGTGGGATCAAAGAACCACTTCTGGTCTGCATCGCTCATGAAACTATCCTCTCAGTTGTTGCATCAGCGGCACCGGCTAAGTGCCGCCGCTGATATGGTTTGTGCCCACACTACCCACGCTGTCTCATCGATGCCCGCTAGAATGTGGGGCAGCACAATTCTTTTATACGAATCCATGTCGTATTCCCCGCCACCGTGCACATAGGTGGCGGGCGTTCGTTGCTTTAAACGCACCGCCGCGTGTGTGGGGCAACGAAGACTACTGGTCCCAGAACCTGGAAAAGGAGCTTTAGCACCCATGCCACTGTGGTCAACGCCTGCAGAGCCTGTAGCCGAGCGCGCCGCCCAAGCACATACCGAGTTCACGGGCAGCGCTCCAACGCATACCGCCAGCGCGCCGGCAACGTGGTCCATTATTGGTGAACATATTGACCACTTCGGCGGCATTGTCGCCATGTGTGTGGGAAAGTTGCGCGCTGCAGCGGCGGTAGGCCCGCGCACCGACAGCGTGGTGGCCGTACATTTCCACCCAGCTCAGGGCGAAACTGCTCATGACTCGATTAGCCTGCAGGCGCTTGCAGAGCTGGCAACGGCGCAACAGCCCACCACGGATGCGGAAGGCCAGCCTGTTATTCCGCCGGCTCCACAAGGTGGGTTGGCGGCCCGCGTGGGTGGCATTGTCCACACGATGATTAACCGCCAGTTGCTCTCCCGGGAGACGGCGGGTGCAGATATCACCATTGCCACGGAAATTCCGGAGGGCGCGGGTCTGGGTGCGGACGCCGCCGCGGACGTCGCGGTGGCACTAGCGCTCATGGGTGCAGATGCGGACCTTGATGCGCCACTGAGGGCCCGGGTGGCGGATGTCTGCACCCAGGCCGTTTCCACCTTCGCAACGCGGCCGCCGCTGCGTGCACGCCACAGCGCAGCGCTGCGCAGCACGGGTGAGGGCGTGTGCATCATGGACTACGCCGATGGTTCTGTCACCCACGCCCCGCATGTGGTGGGCCGCGAGATGTCCGCCTTTGCGGTGGCGGTGCCGGAAGATTTTTCCGCGCAGGAGGAAAAGGCCATCGCCGATATCCGCCAGCGCCAGCGCTTTATCGATGATGCCTGCCACTCCTTTGGCACCGATTCGCTGCGCTTGCTTCCCGACGCCCAACAGCGCGTCCTCGACTGGCTCAAGGCCGTGCACAAGGTATACGGCGAGGAAGGCCGCCCGAGCATCAGCGCCGCCACGGAGTGGATGGCCTTTTATGAGGAAGAAACTGAGCGCGTAGAAAAATTTGCGCGCTGCCTGCGCTCGCACCGCGGCGCGGAGCTCTTCCCTATCGTGTTGCAGTCGCAGTCTTCCTTGGCCAATATCTACGGTTTGGATTCGGCAGAAAAACTCGCCGAGCTGGTCACGGTTCGCGGTGCCGTTGCGGGTCGATCGGCGCATGCCGGTACCTCGAACGCGGTCATCGCTTATGTTCCGGCGAAAAGCGCGCACAATTTCGCAGCTGACTTGGCTGAAGACGGACTGCTCGTCGTCGAGCTGCAGCCAGGCGAGGCCGCCCGCGGCGAAGGCTAGCAGCCTTGCCGGCTAGTCGGCCGGCCACGCAAAAAGAACCTCGCGCGAATCGGTATCCGCCGTCACCAGCGAGACAGTGGTTTCACTGCCGGTTTCCGGTGCGCCCACGCATTGGGCGAAGACGGGTGGCTCCGGTACGAAAATCCGTGCCTTGTCCCGCTTCGGGTCGCCGCGGACCACAGTGGCCGGGAAATTGGTACCGAGCCAAGGTCGCAGCACGGTCGCCTCAGTCAGGTTCAGGCAGGCCTTATCCACTTGGGAGGCGAGCTGCGAGGTCGAACGCATCGCCCCGATGACCTCCGTGGCGCTGCCTGTTACCCACTCGGGAACCTCATAACCGCCGCACAGGGCGAGGCATACCTCCGTGGCGAACCTATCGGAAAGGCGCCGCAGCGGCGCGGTGACGTGGGCATAGTAGCCACCAATACCGGCGTGTACCTGCGCTTCCTGCTCGCCTAGCCAGGCATAGTCGGCGCCCCTCAGCAGGCTTTGGGCTTCGCGCATGACGGCCATGCCGCGCGGGGAATCGGCGTCGACGGTGAGGAGGAATTGGGGAATGGGGGCGTCGCCAAGCGCAAAGCCTAGGGCCTGCGCCTCGGCGCGAAATTGGCGCTCGTGCTCCGGCTCGGCCGCGGGCAGGGTGCGCAAGAAGCCCACGCCGGCTTCCTGCATGAGGCGCCCGGCGCACATGCCGGCGAGCAGCGAAATCTCCGAGTTAAAGTCCATCACCTCATAGCGCGGCTCGATGATGAGCTCAAAGGTACCGTCCTCATTTTCCACCACCCGCTGGGAGGGCAGCCGCAAAGAAATGGCCTCGCGGCGCAGGGAGGATTCCTGGCGCAATCGTCCGACCTCCGGCAACAATGCAATGGACGGGTGCAGTCTGCCGGCCGCGAGGTCCGCATGCGCGCCTTCATAATCCAGGCGGGCCTGGGAGTAAATCAGCGCGCGCTCGACGTGGAAGGACTCCACCTCGCCGTTGCCATCCAAGTCAAAGGTCCACAACACGGCCGGTTTATCGGTGCCAGGCAGCAGCGAGGCTCGGTCCTCGGAAAGCTGCGGTGGGTGCAGGCGCGCGGGTTCATCGGGAAGATAGATGGTCTGGCCGCGGCGGAAGGATTCGCGCTCCAGCTCGCTGCCGGGCTCAATGAAAGCAGCCACGTCCGCGATGGCATAAAAGACGCGGTATCCGCCCTCGCGTTCTTCGATGTAAACCGCCTGATCCAAGTCCATGGAGCCGGCGGGATCCAGGGTCACGAAGGGAATTTCGCGGGCGTCGCGGCGCGAGTCGGCGTATCGGTCCTGCGCGCGGGCGGCTTGAGCGGTGACCTCGGCCGGAAAATCGGTGACCACCGAAAATTCTGTGGCAATGGCGCGGAAATCGAGCGGGGCGGCGTAGAGCTTCATGCCCACCACCATAAACGTAGTAGGGCGAATGAGTCGGCCTATAAGCCGGATTCTGTCTAACCGCGGCGCTCCCAAGGGAGCACCGCGCGGTGAACATCCATCTAGACCAACCGTTGCCAGTTGGTTCCAGCAGCTACCTTCAGGCTCGAGCGAGCAGCCTTAAAACGCCTGATCGGGCCCCGCAACGTGGCGGGGCCGTGATGCCTTGCTCCCGGTGGGGTTTACCCAGCCACCGCCATCACTGACGGTGCTGGTGCGCTCTTAACGCACCGTTTCACCCTTACCTTGCTGCTCCAACTTGGGCCGAAGCTCAAGCGGAGGCACAAGGCGGTCTACTTTCTGTTGCACTTGCCCGCGGGTTTCCCCGGGTTGCCGTTAGCAACCACCGTGCTCTGTGGAGTCCGGACTTTCCTCGGCGCCCACGCGGCAGCACGTGGCTGCCCGTTTGAAGCGACGCGATCACCCGGCCGGCTCATTCGCGTTCCTTATTCTAGCGCAGGCCTGCCAGGTGGCCCACATCGTTAAATCCGTGCACCATAGAGCCGCCTTCCCAGAACTCCACCTGGGAAATGGCCGCCAGGTCTAAGAAGAGATGACCAAAGGTGGCTGGGCCGGCATCGAGCGCCTGGCGGATGAAAGACTTAATTGGGTTGACGTGGCTAACCACCAACACGGTCTTGCCCGCAAAGCGCTCTTGGAGTTCCTTGCGGGTGGTGCGCACGCGGCGGTTGACCGCTTGCAGCGATTCGCCGCCCGGACAGGCGACGCTCGCATCGTGCAGCCATTCCTCGTGGAGTTCCGGATCGCGCTGGTGGGCCTCGGCTGCGGTCTTGCCTTCCCACGCGCCGAAGTCCACCTCGATGAGGCCTTCGACGGTCTCTACCGCGATATCGCGGCCATTGGCCACGGCCGCAGCGGTTTCTTGGCAGCGGCGCAGGGGCGAGCAGACGATGGCATCAAAGTCGGTGCCGGCAAGCGCTTGGGCAGCAGCAAGCGCCTGCTTTTGCCCGAGCTCCGTAAGGCCCGGATTGGCGCGGCCGGAGTACTGCTTGGCGGCCGACATCTCTGTCTGCCCGTGGCGAAGCAAGATAAAGCGAGTGGTAGGTCCGCGATCCCCCAGCCAATCAGTGGGGTGCGGCGCGGTGGTGTCCTGCTCCGCGGCTGGGGCTGACTTGGAGTCTTCTTCGCCGGCAACGATGCCTTCCGGGTGCCCGGCGGCCGCGGCATCCATGGCGTCATTAGACAGGGCGTCTGCCACCTTGTTTTTGGCGCGCGGTACCCAGTCCAGGCTGAAAGTAGAAAAGCCGTTGATGTATTCGCGGGCGCGCAGGGCCAGCTTCTGCATATCAGGGTGCTTGATCTTCCAGCGGCCGTTGATTTGTTCCACCACCAGCTTGGAATCCATGTGGAATTCCACCTCAGTAGCGCCCAGCTCAGTGGCGGCTTCAAGGCCGCGCAGCAGGCCGTTGTACTCAGCGACGTTATTGGTGGACTTGGTACCTACCACATAGACAATTTCGCGCAGGATGCGCTGGCCGCTGCCGTCATAGATTACGGTGCCGGAACCGGCAACGCCGGGGTTGCCGCGGGAGCCGCCATCGGCATAGATGATGACCTTCATTAGACCAGGCGCACCAGGTAGGAGCCGCAATCGCCGCACTGCGGCAGCTCATCGGCCGGAGCATTGCGCACAGCGTTTTGCTCGGCCGGCGGCAGGACGATGAAGCAGCCGCCGCAGGCGCGGTTGGCCTTGAACTGGGCGGCGCCGACGCCATTTTCCTCGCGCTGGGTATCGTACTCGCTCAGCACTCCGGCGGGCAGCTGATCGCGCAGCTCGCCGATGCGCACGGCCGGATCTTCTTGATTGGCGGCCGCTTCCTTAGCCGCTTCAGCCGCACGGCGCAGCTTTTCCAGCTTGCGCTCGGAATCAGAAACGCGCGCGCCGTGGACGTCTAGATTGGAACGCAGCGCGTGCACCTCGTTATGCGCCTCCTGCAGCTCGCTCATGAGGTCTGCGATGCGGGACTTGGCGGCATAGAGATCGTGCTCCAGATCCTTGCGGGTTTCTGGGTCTACTGCGGCGCCGAGCTGGCGCTTATCATCGCGCTCGCGCTGGCGCAGCTTACGCTCATCGGCCTGGATGCGCAGGATTTCGGTCTCCATGTCATCGACGGCCATCTGCGCAGAACCGGAGGCATCCAGCAGGCGCTTGTGCTCCTCCTTGGCCTTGTCATACTCGGCTTGTTCCGGGATTTCCTTCTCAGCGCCATGTCCCTGCGAGCGTTCCAGGTTGGCCAGCTCCAGCAGTACCGGTTGTAGTTCTTGCGATAGTTTCACTTATGACTCCTTTGGGTGCGCAGAGATAGTCCACGGGTCGGTGCGCAGGCTAATAATTTCCGTATCCAGTTCTAAAGCATCCTCTACGATATCGCGCGCTTGGGCCGTCCACGGAAATTCGCTGGCCCAGTGGGCGGTATCGATGACGGCGGGGCCGCCGGCGCGCAGGTGCTCATCCACCGGGTGGTGGCGCAGATCGGAGGTGACGTACACGTCCACGCCTAGCTTCGCGGCCGCGGAGAGGAAAGAATCTCCCGAACCAGAAGACACGGCCACCGTGCGCACCTTCTGGTCCGGATCGCCGGCGGCGCGGATGCCCCAGGCGGTCTCCGGCAAGGCATTAGCCACCTGCTGGGTGAACTCGCGCAGGGTCATCTCCTGCGGCAGCTCTCCCACACGGCCCAGGCCAAGCGCGTTGTCCAGGTCCTGGTGGCCGGCCGTTTCCGTGATGTCATAGGCCGGCACCTCATAAGGGTGGGCGGTGTGCAGGGCCTTCAGCAAAGAGGAGCGAAGTGCGGCCGGGGCAACGAACTCGACGCGGATTTCCTCACCGCGGTGCAGCGCGCCGATCTCGCCCTCGGTGGGGTCAGCGCCCTCCTCCGGCTGGAATTGGCCCGTGCCGGCGATATCGAAGGAGCAGTGAGAGTAGGCGCCGATGTGGCCCGCGCCGGCGTCGAAAAGCGCCCGCTTTACCTCCTCGGCCGCGGCTACCGGCACGTGCACGCCCCACTTATCCACGCCCTGGGGCTCCGGCACGATGGGCCGGCCGGGATTGATGCCTACCAGCTCCGCGAGCTTGTCGTTGACGCCCGGCCGCGCCTTATCCGCGTTGGTGTGGGCCGCAAAGAGCGCAACGCCATTGCTGACCAGCGTGTGCACTACCTTGCCCTTGGGCGTATCGGCCGCTACGGATTCCACCCCGCGCAAAAGCAACGGGTGGTGGACCACGAGCATGTCCGCGCCGAGCTCCACCGCGCGCTCGGCCACCGCTTGGGTGCAGTCCAAAGCGAAGGCCACCCGCTTTACCTCCGCGGCCGGATCGCCGCAGATAAGCCCCACGGCATCCCACTTTTCCGCCAGGTGCGGCGGGTAGGCCTCATCGAGTACGCGGCGGACATCGCCCACGCTCACAGCGGACATAGAGGTGCTCCTTTATGCTCGTTTCATGGAATAGTTACTACTGCTATATCCTATCTTCCGCACCACAGTACTATTCGCGCGAAGGGGTTTTCCGCATGACCGAATCCGATACCCGCTCCGGCCTTTACCTCGTCTTTGTCTGCACCGGAAATATCTGCCGCTCCCCCATGGCAGAAATCATCGTGCGCGATGAAATGGAAAAGGACATGCTAGACCTCGTCGCCACCGTAGATTCCTGCGGCCTCGGCGGCTGGCATGTAGGCCAGGGCGCGGACGAGCGCGCGATTGCCGAACTGCGCCGCGGCGGCCACGATGGCGGTTCCCACCGCGCGGCCAAGCTAGGCGCCGAGCACATGGACGCTGATCTCTTCATTGCCATGGACAAAGGCCACCGCGAGGCCCTCATTGAACACGGCATCGACCCGGCCAAGATTCGCTTGATGCGCAGCTTCGACCCCAACTCCCCGGAGGACGCGGACGTGGCAGACCCCTATTACGGTTCCGCAGCGGATTTTGAGACCACGCGCAAGAATATCGAGGCCGCCGTGCCTGGCCTGCTGGATTGGATTCGCGCTAACCACGACTAAACTAGGCCCCATGCTAAAGACGTTCCTTAAGCCGGGTTGGGTTCTACTGCTGCTGTTCGTCGTGGCCTTTTCCTACCTGGCTTTTACCGTCCTTGCCCCGTGGCAGCTGGGCAAGGACGATGACATTGTGGAACGCAACGAGCTCATCACCCACGCCTATGAGGCTGATCCCCAGCCGGTGGAAGACCTCGTGGATGGCAACGGCGCCATCAAGGACGATGAGTGGTCCCGCGCCACCCTGCACGGCCATTACCTGCCGCAGGATGAGGTGCTGCTGCGCCTGCGCCCGGTCGATTCCGGCCCGTCCTACCAATCCCTGGTTCCTTTCCGCACCGATTCCGGCCTGACCATCCTGGTTAACCGCGGCTGGGTCAAGGCCGGCGAGGCCAACGCCGTGCCAGATATCCCTGATGCTCCCTCGGGCGAGACCACGCTTACCGGCATGATCCGCGCCGACGAGGCCGAGCACCAGTCCGCACCCATTAAGCAGGAGGGCTACCAGCAGGTCTACTCCATCCATACGGAGCAGATTGCCCCGCTTATCGACGCCCCCTTGGCCCACGACTACATCCAACTCTCCGCCGACCAGCCCGGCGTGCTCAACCCCATGCCTATCCCGCAGCTCGACCGCGGCAACCACCTCTCCTACGGCTACCAGTGGATTGCCTTCGGCATCATGGCCCCGCTGGGCCTGGGCTACTTCGTGTGGTCCGAAATCCGTGAGCGCCGCCGCCTGCGCGAGGAGGAAGAAGCCCTCGCCGCCCTCGATGCCGATGCCTCAACCCCATCCGAGCCCGCGGACGCCTCCTCTGCAGGCTCCGCGCCCGTAGAAGCCCCGTCCCCCGCGACCACCCAGCGCGACGCCCACGCGGCCACTGACGACGCCACCGATACCGCCACGGCCGTTCCCGCCGCGTCCTCCTCGCATGCCGCCAGCCGCCGCAATCGCTCGCGCTACGGCGACTCCAAGCCGGATCACTACGCCAAGCTGAACAAGCGCCGCCGCGAGCGCTACTAGGGCCTCTGCCTGCCTAGGCTATTTCTTGAACATCCGCCCAGGCCCCGAATCAGCCACGTTAATGCGTTATGCCCTCCCCTCTTGGGGCATAACGTGGCCACAAGTTGGCTATCGAGGCTTTAACTCCTTAACGCTGCCAGCCGCCTAAGCCCACCAACACAAAATGTCGTTTAACTCGACACGCCGCAAAACAACACAAGCTGTCGTTTAGGCCTTAACCCTGTCGTGGCGTTGTCGTGGGTATATGAAAGAGCCCCTTTCCGATTTCTCGAAAAGGGGCTCTGACCTTGTGCGGCCTGAGGGGATCGAACCCCCGACCTATTGGGTGTAAACCAATTGCTCTTCCAGCTGAGCTAAAGCCGCATGCGCTCTTGCGCTGTTAGAAACAGTAGCGCAGGTTGCTAAAGCAACACAAATCGGCAGGTAAAGCCCTACTTCTTGGTGTAACCGCGCTGCACCAAGCACGAGCCTTGCCACTCGCCTAGGCGCTCCGCCTTGGTCTGCACTAGGCCTGCCAGCTGAGCGGACTCAGAGATGAGCCCAGGCTCGACGGTTCCCGGCTTGCCAGCGCCCGGTGTAAGCAGCCAGACTGCGCCGTTATCGGCCAGCGGGCGGCTCGCGTCCACCAGTCCATCCACAAGGTCGCCATCTTCTTCGCGCCACCAAAGAAGGACTACATCGCACAGCTCGTCATTTTCTTCTTCCAAGAAGTCATCGCCGAGCACGGCCTCGATCGATTCAGAGATTGCGGTATCGCAATCCTCGTCCCAACCAAGCTCCAGGGCGATTTGCCCTTCCTTGATTCCGAGCTTGACTGCAGCGTCAGCCACTATGCATTTCCTTCCTATTTTAGTGAATGTCTGGTCCGCGTATCGCCCGCATCCTGCGGGTAAATCGCGGCTTAATAGAAGTATTTTAACGCCCACCGGCCCCTTTTACCCGCCTAAGGGCCGCAATTCCCCCATTTTGCAGGCCCTACCGCCAGCGCAGCTGGCTCCACAGAGTTAGCAAACTACCCTCTTTTACCCCAACAAACTTTGCAAAGATACTGGTTATGGCGATGTAACGTACCGCACGCCCCCTTAAGTCGGACTTCACAACGACTGTGGATCTGTGAGCGCGTATCCTAGTAGGCAAACTGTGCAGACCCTTAAATAGGAGGTTTAAATGGCCGAGAAGGACGCCCACCAGGGCGACTCCAACTTCCCCCTCATCCGCGACGGCGTTGCATCGTATCTTCACGATAATGATCCAGAAGAGACCCGCGAGTGGATGGACTCCCTCGATGGTCTGCTGGACCACTCCGATCCGGAGCGCGCACGCTACCTGATGCTGCGCCTGCTCGAGCGCGCCACTGCGAAGCGCGTTGAGATGCCATCGCTGACGTCCACGGACTTCGTCAACACCATCCCCACCACCATGGAGCCGGAGTTCCCAGGTGATGAGGAGCTGGAAAAGCGCTACCGCCGCTGGATCCGCTGGAACGCAGCCATCATGGTGCACCGCGCACAACGCCCGGGCATTGGCGTGGGCGGCCACATCTCCACCTACGCAGGCGCTGCCCCACTGTATGAGGTCGGCCTGAACCACTTCTTCAAGGGCAAGGACGATCCTTCGGGCGGCGACCAGGTCTTCTTCCAGGGCCACGCTTCCCCAGGCATGTACGCGCGCGCATACATGGAAGGCCGCCTGACCGAAAAGGATCTGGATAGCTTCCGCCAAGAGGTCTCCCGCGGTGAGGGCGAGGGCCTGCCGTCCTACCCGCACCCGCGTCTGATGCCATGGTTCTGGGAATTCCCCACCGTGTCCATGGGCTTGGGCCCGATTAACGCTATCTACCAGGCACGCTTTAATAAGTACCTGGAGACCCGCGGCATCAAGGACACCTCCAAGCAGCACGTATGGGCTTTCTTGGGCGATGGCGAGATGGACGAGCCAGAATCCCGCGGTCTGCTGCAGATCGCATCCCTCTACGAGCTGGATAACCTCACCTTCGTGGTCAACTGCAACCTACAGCGCCTTGACGGCCCGGTTCGCGGCAATACCCAGATTATCCAGGAGCTGGAGTCTTTCTTCCGCGGTGCTGGCTGGGAGGTCATCAAGGTTATTTGGGGCCGCGGCTGGGATAAGCTGCTGGAAAAGGACACCGAGGGTGCCCTGGTCAACGTCATGAACACCACCTCCGATGGTGACTACCAGACCTTCAAGGCCAACGACGGCGCCTATGTGCGCGAGCACTTCTTCGGCCGCGATGAGCGCACGGCCAAGTTGGTGGAGGACATGTCCGATGATGAGATTTGGGCACTGCGCCGCGGCGGCCACGATTACCGCAAGGTCTACGCCGCCTATGCTCGCGCGCTGGAGAACAAGGGCACCGGCAAGCCAACCGTCATCCTGGCGCACACCATTAAGGGCTACGGCCTGGGCCACAACTTCGAGGGCCGCAACGCCACCCACCAGATGAAGAAGCTCACCTTGGATGACCTGAAGCGCTTCCGCGATAAGCAGGAGATTCCGTTCTCCGATGCGGAGCTGGAAAAGGATCCATACCTGCCGCCGTACTACCACCCGGGCAAGGATTCCCCGGAGATCAAGTACATGCTGGAGCGTCGTAAAGAGCTCGGCGGCTTCCTGCCGGAGCGCCGTGAGGACTTCACCCCGCTTGAGGCACCGGCACTGGATAAGCTGCGCTCCGTGCGCAAGGGCTCCGGCAAGCAGGAAGTAGCTACCACCATGGCCCTGGTGCGCACCTTCAAGGAGATCATGCGCAACAAGGAGCTGGGCAAGCGCGTCGTGCCGATCATTCCGGACGAGGCCCGCACCTTTGGTATGGACTCCTGGTTCCCCACCATGAAGATCTGGAACCCACGCGGCCAGAACTACGTGCCGGTTGACCATGACCTGATGCTTTCCTACCGCGAGGCCACCGACGGCCAGATCATGCACGAGGGCATTTCTGAGGCCGGCGCCGCCGCCTCCTTCACCGCGGCAGCAACGTCCTACGCCACCCAGGGCGAGGCCATGATTCCGCTGTACATCTTCTACTCGATGTTCGGCTTCCAGCGCACCGGCGATGCCTTCTGGGCGGCCGGTGACCAGATGGGCCGCGGCTTCATTATTGGCGCTACCGCCGGCCGCACCACCCTGACCGGTGAGGGCCTGCAGCACATGGACGGCCACTCCCCTGTCCTGGCCGCTACCAACCCGGCCGTGGTTTCTTATGACCCGGCCTTCGGCTACGAGGTGGCGCACCTGGTCACCCGCGGTATTGAGCGCATGTACGGCAAGGACCATGAAGCCATCATGTACTACCTCACCGTCTACAACGAGCCGGTGCACCAACCCGCCGAGCCGGAGGACTTGGACGTGGAGGGCCTGCACAAGGGCATCTACCACTTCAACACCGCTGAGGGCGGCTCCATTGCTGCCAATATCTTGGCTTCCGGCGTGGGCGTGCACGAGGCGCTGCGCGCGCAGCAGCTGCTTGCCGACGACTTCGATGTCAAGGCCTCCATCTTCTCCGTCACTTCCTGGAACGAGCTGGCCCGCGACGGTGCCCGCCGCAACAAGGAGGCCCTGCGCAAGGGCGAGGAGCCGACCGAGGCATTTGCCACCTCCCAGCTCAAGGGCTACGAGGGTCCGTTCGTTGGCGTCTCTGACTTCACCACCGAGCTGCAGGAGCAGATCCGTCCGTACGTCCCAGGTATCTACATCACCTTGGGTGCGGATGGCTTCGGCTTCTCCGATACTCGCGAGGGCGCACGCCGCTACTTCAACATCGATGCCGAGTCCATCGTCGTCGCCGTACTCGATGGCCTGGCTCGCGAGGGCAAGATTGAGCGCTCCGTTGTGGAGAAGGCAGCCAAGGATCTCAAGCTGGATGATCCGACCGCTACCACCCACATCGAGGACTAACCCCGCATTGGAGCGGGCTAGACCCGCACCAATGCGTTACAAGTAAGGCGCCGCCGGCTTCCCGCCGCAGCGCCTTTTGCATGCCTCGAGAGGCTCGCTCGAGCAGCCTGCCTACATCGCGTCGAGGACGCGGCCGAGCGCCGCGGAGATGGCCTCAGGATCTTCGAGGATGACCATGTGCCCGGAGCCTTCCACTGTCTGCAAGCTCGCGGCGGGCCAATTCTCACAGAGCACTTCGGATTGCGAACGCGGGGTGACAATATCGGAAGTTCCCACCACTACCTCGCCGTGGAGCTTCGCCAGCCTTTCGGCGGCGCCGTACTCAGCGTGTTCCAGAAGATCGTCGAAGAAACCGGAGTAGGAGGCCAAGGGGGTATCGAGAAGCATGGCAACGTGGAACTGCAGCTTCTCCATCTGGGGAAAGCCGGCCAGGGTCGCGGCGAAAAGCGGGGCAATAAAGCGGGCAGCCTCAAAGCGAGCGTTATCGACGCGCCCGGGCAAGCGCAGGCACAGGCGGTAGAGCGCGTGCAGGGACTTGGATTGCAAAATCTGGGCCACGCCCTTGGCGGCAAAGCGGCGCATTGAAGTAGAAATCAGCAGCGCACCCTTGATGCGCTCATACACCTCGGCCGGCGCACGGCGGATGAGGTTCAAGGCAACCATGCCGCCCAGGGAATGGCCCACGATGATCAAGTTGCCGTGGGGAGCGCGCTCGCGGATGACGGCTAGGACGTCGTCGGCAGACGCGTCAACGGTGCACTCTTCTGGGTCGACCGTGGAGGACTGGCCGTGCCCACGCAGGTCCACCAAGAGTGCGCGGGCATTGCGGCCGCGCAGGTAATTGGCCTGGTCATAATAGGCTTCTGAGGACAGGCAGTAGCCGTGAATGAAGACCACCGTCACCGGGGCGTCCTGCTGGCCTACTTCATACCAAGCAATGTCTAGGCCATCGTGGTCCACGGTGCCGGACGCGCTGATGTGGGTAAGCCCCGGCTCGGTGGAGGGATCATGCAATCCGCCATAGAGCTTTTCTAGCTCGGCGCGGTGCGAGGGGCGCAGGCGCTTGAGCCAACTACGCGCCACAACGGAAGAACGTTTTCTCAATGCCATAACGGGATCAATACTAGACTGGTGGGCATGGCAAACGACCTCAGTGCCCAATTGCAGGCAAAGTTTAATGCGAGTGCGCCGGACAAGGAGCCGGAGCGAGATACTCTCGGCCAGCTCATCGCACTCATCCGTAAGGTCACCGGGATCGAGGAAGACTTGGGCCGCGAGACCCGCCTGAAGGATATCGGCGTGGAGTCGCTCGATCTGGTGGAGCTCACCGTGCGCGCGGAAGAGGCCTTCCAGGTCCGCTTTTCTGAGGAGACGATGCTCAACAGCGAAACCATCGGCGATATCGCCGAGTATGTGGAGGATCACCAATGATTTCTTACCTATCAGACATGGACGGCGTGCTCATCAAAGAAGGTGAGATGATCCCTGGCGCCGATAAATTTATCCAGGCACTCAAAGACAATGACATCGAGTACATGGTGCTAACCAATAACTCAATGTCTACCCCGCGGGACCTATCTGCACGCCTGCGCAATACCGGCCTGGATATCCCTGCAGAGCGCATCTGGACCTCCGCTACCGCTACCGCGAACTTTCTTTCCAGCCAGGTAAGCTCCAGCAAGGCCTACGTAGTGGGCGAATCTGGCCTGACCACCGCCATGCACGAGGCAGGCTGGATCCTCACCAACGATGACCCGGACTTCGTGGTACTTGGTGAGACCCGCACTTACTCCTTTGAGGCGATTACCACCGCCATTAACCTCATCCGCGATGGTGCGCGTTTTATTGCCACCAACCCAGATGTCACCGGCCCCGCCCCCACGGGCGTACTTCCAGCTACCGGCGCCGTAGCTGCGCTCATTACCGCCGCCACGAACCGCGAGCCTTATTACGTGGGCAAGCCTAACCCGGTCATGATGCGTTCTGCGCTGAATACTATCGGTGCACACTCGGAGCACACGGTTATGATTGGTGACCGCATGGATACCGATGTGAAGGCGGGCCTTGAAGCCGGTATGCGCACGGTGCTGGTGCGCTCCGGTATTTCCGATGACCACGAGATTTCCCGCTACCCGTACCGCCCGTCGGCCGTGCTGAAATCCGTGGCCGAGCTGCCAGACAAGATTATGGATCCCTTCGCGGAGGCGGAATAGCTCGTTCTCGAGGAGACCATCCGTCGGCAGAAGCAAAGGGGTTGGCCAGCAGCAGCTGGTCCAACCCCTTTCGCGCCTTCTACGGCAGGCGCACGGCAGCACTAAAGCCGTGGCGCTGCGCGAGGTAGCGCACGACGCAATCAAGCGCGTCCAGCTCCTCGCGGGTGCCGGTAAGCACCTGGTGGCAGCCGATACCGCTGCCCGCGTTGGCGCAGGCGCTCCCGCCTTGGGCGAGCGCCGCCACGGAAAGCCCATCCCGGAACCAACGAGTGCACCACTGAGCGGTCAGTGGGTCATCGCCTGGAATGATAAATTCCGACTCGGTACGGATGCACCGATCCATGGCGTGTTCAATCTCCGAGCGCAGCTTGCGCGGCATCCCGGAAATCTTCAGCACACCGGTGACCACGGTGGCGCCGCCGTTGACGGAGGGCCACGTGGAGGTGGAGGCCGGCTGTTCAACCGGCGCAGGGTTAACGCACGTATTCATAGCCGATTCTCCCTCGACATAGATCACCACCGCACGAGGCCTGCCGGCCCGGCGCGATGCAAGACGAGCTTCGTCTTCCCCAACGAACTGTCTGATGCGTCTGCTCACAATTTTCCTGCGTCACACCCCTCCCTACAACCCTCAACTTTCACTTCAACCCCCATTCGCTAAACCTCAACCCTAGGTACAGACTGGGACTAAAGTTGCAGGTGAAGCCAATGTTATAACTGTGAAATTTGGAGTTTGCTGAGAAAATTCTGCCCTTCCTTGACGGCAGGGAGCAGAAGCCCTGCTCATGCACGAGAAAGCGCTACTAGGCTCCCACGTAACCGCCGCCCGTGCGCTCACGCCGGTTTCCCGCGCAGGATGGCCCCCTTTCGCACGAAATTCCCCGACATCTCCCCGCCCCACGGGGGAGCCTTCCACCACACCACTTCCCCAGTGAAAGGCGCCCGTCTCGCTACAGCGAGCAGATTATAAAGAGTTCCAGATGGTGGTATTCGTATCGTGCCAGAGGGGCTTGCACCACTCGCCAAAGTCGCGGTTTGTGAGCGCGACCATGGCATAGTCGCCGGCGACCCAGAGGTAGGTGCCGGACATGCCGAAGTGACCGACGGCGTCGGCAGGCAGGGCGCCCATCCAGTGATCCTTAGCGCCGTGGATTTCAAAGCCTAGACCCCAGGTGCAGTCTTTGAAGCTGCCGTAGCCCGGAACGATGCCGCGCAATCCATCGAAGTGCACGCGGCGCATATCGGCCACGGTAGAGGGGTGCAAAAGCTGTGGTTCTTGAACTTCCCCGGCAAAGACCGCGAGGTCCTGCACCGTGGAAACCAAACCGTGCCCGGCCGAGCCTTCGAGCCGGGTGGACTCCATGCCCAACGGGGCCAAAATGCCTTCGCGCAGGTACTCGGCAAAGTCCATGCCCGTAGCTTCAGCCACGGTATCCGCGGCCCACTCATAACCGGCCGAGGAATAGATGCGGCGCTCACCCACCGGCTTCTGCGGCTCCCGGGAGTCAAAGGAAATGCCAGAGGCGTGCGCAAGCAGGTGCTCCAGCGTGGAGCCCTCCGGGCCGGCGGGCTGCTCAAGCTCCACGGCTCCTTCTTCCACGGCCAGCATCACGCCGTAGGCTGCGACCAGCTTGGTTACCGATGCCACCGGAAACTCGCGGGCGGTATCCCCCACCGTTTCCTTCACTTCGCCCCGGTGCAGCAAGGCTCCGGCCACCGTATCCGCGGGCCACTGGCTAATTTGGCTAAATTCACTCATACCCTCTAGCCTACTGAGCCGCATTCGGAAGGACTGGACCGCTTTGGGCGCGCCTTTTTGAACCGCTCACCCCTTTGGCCTACTGGGCCCGCGTACGCCTTGGGTTCACGAGTCCCACATGCCTTAGGTCTACTGGGTCCCGCACACCTTAGGTCGAAGGTGATCGGGCCGATCTGAGCGAATGGCCCCCTCAATTCAGCCCTAAAGGCCTCAGATCAGCCCGATCAAACTGGACCTAAGCCACAGAAGCCGGCGAAAGCCCCTCGAAACCGCCCAACCGCCAAACTCGTCAGGCCCACAGGAGGCCGCCCAAGTAAACCACCGGTTAAAATAACAAGAACATTTTATGGAATCGGGCAGGAAACGGTTGCACACCCATTAGACATGAGAAAACTTTCAACCATGTCTAATAATTCTAAGAACACGGGCAGCGCAGTTAACCGCCGCCGCTTCCTGCAATCCACCGGTACCGCCGGTGCCGCCATCGCTCTGTCCGGTGCAGCCGCCAACGCCCAAAGCAGCCTCTCGCCGCGCGTGGAGCAGCACATGGTGGAGCCGAAGCTGGGCGAGCGGCCCTTCCTCCACGGTGTGGCCTCGGGTGACCCGATTCCGGACTCGGTCATCCTGTGGACCCGCGTGACCCCGGATGCCGATGCCATGCCGGGATCCGGCCTGGGCGAGGCCACCCGGGTGGAGTGGGAAATTGCCAAGGATGAGGGGTTCGGGGACGTCGTCAAGCAGGGCGAAGTGACCACCGACGCCAGCCAGGACCACACCGTGCACGTGGACCCGCATGGCTTGGAGCCGGAGACCGTGTACTTCTTCCGTTTTAAGGCGCAGGATAAGTACTCGCCCGTCGGCCGTACTAAGACCGCCCCGGCGCTGAGCGCCTCCCCGGAAGAGCTCACCTTCGGCGTGGCCAGCTGCGCAAACTGGGAGTCCGGCTTCTTCAACGCCTATGGCGATATTGCCCAGCGCGGCCGCGCGGATCAGCTGGATTACATGATTTTCTTGGGCGACTATATCTACGAGTATCCGCAGCGCAAATACGCCGGCTATGGGCCGGTGCGCCTGCACCACCCGGCGCACGAGATTATCTCGCTGGAGGATTACCGCATCCGCTTCGGCCGCTACCGCACCGATGAGAACCTGCAGGCCGCGCACGGTGCGCTGCCGTGGGTTGTGGTGTGGGATGACCACGAGGTAGCCAACGATAACTGGCGCGAGGGCGCCGAGAACCACACCGAAGGCGAGGAAGGAGCCTTCCTGGACCGCCGCAAAGCCGCGATGCAGGCCTACTTTGAGTGGATGCCGGTGCGCGCGACCAACCCATCCGAGCAGGGCCACCTCTACCGCAGCCTGACCTTCGGTGATCTGGTGGAGCTGACCATGATGGATCTGCGCACCTACCGCGATGAGCAGGTGCGCTTTGGCCCGCGCAAGATGGCTGCGGAGGGCCGCACAATGCTCGGTTCTGAGCAGTACAATTGGCTGCTCAATAAGATTGAAACCTCTTCTGCCAAGTGGAATATGCTGGGCAATTCCGTCATGTTCTCCCCCATGAACCTGGCTACCCTGCAACAAGATGACAAGACCAAGCCGGTCTCTTCCTCGCTGTCTTCCAATATCACCGGCATTCCGGTTAACGGCGACCAGTGGGATGGTTACTCGGCGGAGCGCCGCTTGCTTATCGACGCCCTCTCTAAGCACAACTCCCACACCCTCTTTGTCACCGGCGATATCCACTCCGAGTGGGCGCACAATATCAGCAAGGATGGCCGCATCTTCGGCGCCGAGATGGTCTGCGCCTCCGTGTCTGCGCCCAACGTGAACGAGCAGCTGAAACTGCCGGAGGGCAATGAGCTGTCCAAGCTGGCTGAGCGCTACTTGATGGGCGCCAACCCGCACACCCGCCACGTGGATCTGGACCACCACGGCTACAGCTTTGTCACCGTGCGCCCGGATTCGGCGGAAATGCACTGGTTGCGCGTAGATAACCTGCTCACCGCCAAGTCCCCGGTGCGCGAGGCCGTAACCATGACCTGGCGCCCGGGCGAGGGCTACACCAAGTAGTTGTAAGTTCTGTCACATGACAGGTACTCGATGTTAACGAACGAGTAGTACACCTTCGATAGAGATAGTGAAAGACCCTCTCTGGGGAATTTCACTACCTATCACTCGCCCGCCTTTCGGGCCCCCTTTGGTGCCGCGGATTCTTCCCTAGTCCGCGGCATACTCATAGTCGATGTAGCCGCGCTCGCCGCCCAGGTAGAACGTATCCTGGTCCGGCTCGTTAAGCTCGAGGCCTTCGCGCCAGCGGCGCACCAGATCCGGGTTGGCGATGAGCTGGCGGCCCACCACTGCAGCATCCACGTAGTCCAGCTCGATTTCGCGCTGGGCATCCTCCTTGGAGGTAATCGTGGGGAAGCCATCATTCATGAGCACCTTGGTCACGCCGTTTGCGCGTGCCTTCTGCGCCAGCGTGGCGATGAGCTCGCTGTCCGGCTCGCCATGCAGCAAGGACACATAGGCCAGGTTCAGCGGCGCCAGGGCGTCGAGAAGCCCGCCGTAGGTAGCCAGCATGTCTTCCTGATCGTCTTCGATGACACCCTGCACGTTGTGTGCCGGGGAGAAACGCACGCCAACGCGGTCGGCACCGATCTCCTCCACCACGGCGCGGATGACCATCTCTGGCAGGCGCCAGCGATTTTCCGGGCTGCCGCCGAATTCATCCTCGCGCTTATTGGCAGATGGCGCCATGAACTCGTGCAGCAGGTAGCCGTTGGCGCCGTGGATCTCCACGCCGTCGACACCAGCATCAATAGCCCGGCGCGCGCCCTGGCGGAATTCGTCCACGATGCGCGGCAGCTCTTCCTTCTTCAGCTCGCGCGGCACCGGCGCGTCCATCTTGCCAGCGAAGCCACGCACGGTTCCGCCCCAATCAAAGGCGCTCGGCGCCTCCGGGTTCGCACCGTCGATCAGGTCTGGGTGGCTGGTGCGGCCGCCGTGCATGATCTGCATGAACAGGGTGCCGCCTTCCTCGTGCACTCGGTCTGCGACGACGCGCCAGCCTTCTGCCTGCTCGTCGGTCGCAATACCTGCCTGGCCCGGGAATGCGCGGTTGGTCCACGCCGGGAAGGTTCCCTCCGTAACTACCAGACCGGCCGTTGCACGCTGCGAGTAGTACTTCTGGTGCAGCTCGGTAGGTACACCGCTTTCGCCTGCACGCTGGCGGGTCAGTGCCGCCATGGTGACGCGATTATCTAGCTTGAATCGGCCAAGTTCCAGTGGTTCGAAAAGTGAAGTCATGCCCAGTGCAACACGCAGCCGGTCCGGACTATTTCACCATTGCCAAAAGGATAACGACACCAGTGTGTATGCCAGCTTTACCTCGCCCAATAATAAGCGCTGGACGGACCGACTTACTGTAGAAGGCCAGCCCTCCTAGCGCGGCTCTGCCGGGATCTCTTGGCCGGTGCTGCCGGCGGTTCCAGAAGCTTGGGTGCCTTCGCCAGCATCACTTCCGGCAGTGGGCGCAGTGCCGGCCCCGTTGCCGGAATCGGTCCCGCCGTTGGCGGCACTCGGGGCGGGCGAGGCATTACCCGTGGCGCCCGCTCCCTGACTACCGCCGCCGGCAGGCGAATCGGTCGCGCCAGCGCCATTAGAGCCTTGCGGGTCGGCGGTCTCCGTGGCACCAGAGCTGTCCTCCGTCGGCTCGTACTTCGTGCCGGTTTCGGTGGTTTCGGGGGTGGGATTGGTGGAGGGGGCGTCGGAAAGCTGCGAGGAAGAGGCCTCCGCGCCGCTATCGCGCCAATGCTCGGGCGAAAGCCAGCCCGCATCCGCATTTTCGGGATTGCTCGAGGCCAGGGCCAAGGCGCCGACGACAAGCAGAGCCAGGATGAGGCCCGTGGTAGAGGCGCGGACCCGGCCGCCAATGGTGGCGATCTTCTGAAACTTGGTATTGGTCTCCAGCGCGCGCCAGATGCCCTGGGTGGGCTCAGGCTCTTTTTCGTCATCATCCGGCAGTGCGGGCTTTCCGGGGCCGTCGCTATCCGGGCCATCCGCCTCGGGCGTCTGGCGTTCCGGCTGGGGATCGGGGCGCGAGCCCTCCCCTGCCGCGGAGGCATCCTTGACGGATTCTTGGGCCGCAGTATTGTCGCCCACCGGAAGAAGCGGGCGCTGGATTTCGTCCAAGTCGGCCACGTTGTAGTGATCCCAGAACGCGGAAAGCAGCGCGGAGCGGATGGCGCGCTCCACCGCCCACTGGCGGGCGGGGTTTACGGTGACCAGCACGCGGTAGGTCACGTGCCAGGACTGGCCGGCCGCCTGCGGGGCAACCAGCTGGGTGGCCGGTAGAACCTCGAGCTCGCCATTGACGTCCACGGCGATGGACGGCTCACGGATGGCTTGCTCGGAAATCGTGCGCACTCGGCGCGTGATTTCTGGCAGGGTCTCGCCTTCTTGCACCGGCACGTCAAAGTTGACCACGGCGCGCGACCACTCCTGGGAGTAGTTGGTGACCGCGCCGGCCGAGCTATTGGGCACGGTGACCAGCTCGCCGGTGGGCGTGCGCACCTTGGTGGTGCGCAGGGTCAGCATCACCACGGTGCCTTCCACGTCGGTCACGCCATCGAAGCTGACATAGTCGCCCACGCCAAATTGCTTTTCCGAAAGGATGAAGAAGCCGGAGAGAAAGTCAGCAATGATGGACTGGGCGCCAAAGCCCACGGCGGCCGAGACTATCGTCGCCGGCACCGCCGCACCTACCGCTGGCACGCCGAGATTGGTCAGCGCGGCCCAGATGATGAGGAAGTACGCCGCCGCCTGCACGATGTAGACCAGCGCACCGGTCAGCGCCAAGCGCGCCTTGGTAGCTTCTTCCTCTTCATCGAGGCGGTGCTCCATAATGCGGATGGCCAGCCTGCCGATGCGCGGGATCAAAATGCCTATCAGCAATAGCGCGATAAGCGGCAAGCCATGGTCAACAAAAAGGCTCCACAGCTCGTAGAAGTAATACTTCAGATTCATGCCCCTAGAGTAGGCCGCCTGCCTGAAAACTGGATGCCAGTTGACTGCCAGCAACCGTGCAAAGCCCGCCCCTGCCGGCGCGCACCCTCTGTGCCCTGCGCAAACTCCTGCGGACTCGGCCAGGCTTGGCTACTCTGTGGGGCATGAAGAAATCATTCCTTATCCCCTTCTTTTCCCTTGCACTCTTTACCACCGGCTGCGGCGGCAGCGATGACACCGCCACCACCATCTCCACGGTGAAGGAAACCGTGACGGAGACCGCCTCCGAGACCAGCACCACCGAAACAAGCACGGAGGAATCGACCACGGAAGAAACCACGACCGAAACTCCGCAGGAGCGCGAGCCGCGCACGCAGACCCCGGAGCCGGCAACGAATAACCAGCAGCAGGCCAACACCGCGGGGTATCAGTGCGCGGACGGCACCTGGGTGGAGTTTGCCGGACTGTGCAAGGAATCCAATAACCAGCCGCCGGTCCAGCCGGCGCCGCAGCAACAGGCACCGCAGCAGGGCCAAGCCAATAACGGCGGCCCGAGCGCGGATTGCCCGGCCTACCTGTGCGGCTATGGCAACGATGCCAATGGCAACCGGAATAAGAGCTCCGGAGAAATCCAGACCCAACATGGCTGCGAGCAGGGCTATATCACGGACCCACAGGTCTGCGGCGCGGTGGGGCGCTAAGCCGTTTCCCGCCAGGCCTCCGCGAACTAGGCCGCCGCGCTAAACCGCAATGCCGAAGCCATAAGACCTAGTCGCGGGAGTTATAACGCTTCATGAGGCGGTCAATGAGCTCATCGGTAAGCTTGTCATCTTCCAAGATGGAATCCAGCAGACGCTGCGATTCCTCATGGGAGGCTCGCTCTTCTGCCTCATAGGAGTCACCGCTAAGGTCCACGCCGAAGTCGGTGTTTTCGGACTCGGTGGCCTGGACGCTGAGCTGATCGACGTCTGATTCAAACGACTGCATAAACTCGCTAGCCTCCGCAGCGGCCTCCTTGCGACGTTTGCCGGAGCGTACTTCCTTTTCAATGCGGCGCTGCAGTGCAGCCTCCATCTGACGGTGGCGCCAGGAGCGCACGCGGTGCGGCTCCAAGCGGCGGCCCACCGCGCGGCTCCTATTCTCGGCCTTCTTCGCCAGCACCTTCACCTGCGCGGCGGTGTCATTAATCGGCGCCCACTCCTGGTACGCCGGCACGCGCCAGCCTGCCCAAATGCCCAGCAGCGCCAAGAAGATGGAAACCAGCGGCCCGATAATCATGCCCACGGCCATCATGTCATAGTGGTGGCCCACCAAGACGATGATTGCGCAGGCCACGGCCGGGATAACCGTCGGCTGGTTATCGCCAAAGACGCTAGGCTCGCGCCCCATGACGATGTCACGAATCATGGACCCGCCCGTGGCGGTGAACACGCCCATCATGATGCACGGGATAAGCGGCAGCCCATAGGTAATGGCTTTCACGGCGCCGGTAGCGGCCCAGAGGCCGGATACGACGGCGTCGCCATGCGCTTGCAGATAATCCCAGGTCTTGCCCTTGAAGTAGACAAAGCGGGCAATGAGCGCACCAGCAAAGGCCAGGTAAAGGTACTCCGGCTGGTTCATGGCCGCCACGGTGCCGCGGTTAATGAGGACGTCGCGCACCATGCCGCCGCCCAGGGAAGAAAACATCGCGATGAAGAAAAAGCCGATGATGTCATAGCCGCGCTTGCGCGCCATAGTGCCGCCGATGATTCCCATCAGCAGCACGCCGCTGATATCGGACCAGCGGTAGAGAGATTCAATGAGCGGATCCACTTCAACCATATGGTTATTAGACTTCACCGCCCGCCACCGCGCAATTAGCACACCCATATGCGCAGCCAGGCACGAGAAAAGGCGCCGGCATTGCTTGCCGACGCCTCCCTCTCACCGTGGGGCCACCGGGGCTCGAACCCGGGACCAACGGATTATGAGTCCGTAGCTCTAACCGACTGAGCTATAGCCCCACGCGGATCACACACCGCTAGGGCGAAGATCCGCTCCCAAAAGAGTAGCCAATGCGGGGCTAAAGACCAATTTGCCCCCACAAGTCTTGGCACTTTTGTTCGCTTCATACCCCCAGAGGGTAAAAGTGATTTATGCGCAAAGTATTCTCTTCTCTCATTCTCATCTCTGCACTTACACTCACCGCATGCTCAGATAGCAGCGACGGCACACCGCTGTCGAAGGACTCGCGATCCGATACACAAAATGATTCAAAGTCCATCATCGGTACTTGGAAGCAAGACGACAGCGCAAGTGAGGATGGCTGGATGGAAGCCAGCGTTACCGATGACGTCATTACCGTGGAATGGGTTCTAGATAACGGTGACAATCGCATGATTTATTGGATTGGTTCCTTTGATGCCCAAGGCGCGGCAGCCGGTGAAACTATTACTTCTAATCGCGATGTGGTTGCCACTGACTCGGAGTGGATGGCTACCTCTGCAGAGAAAAAGGACTTCAAATTTGAGGACGGCTCCCTGACTTTCAAGGTTGCCATCGATGACGAAGAATTTACCGCTCACATGAAGAAGCTAAAGGATGATCCAACGACTGTAAATGAGCTAAAAAGCACCGACTTCAGCCAAACCTTTAGCGATGGAGTCCTCGATGTTCCAGCCGCCAAGATTGAGATTACTAATCACCGTCTACTAAAACCGGGTGAACCAGGCAACGAAGCGAGTGAAAAGCCTATTCTCGTCTTTGAGTACAACATCACCAACAAGACGAACGAAAACTTAACAGCCTCTGACTTTGTCTCCTATTTCACCGCCGTCCAGGACAATGATCCTAATAAGGTGAACGAACTCAACGTCGGAGCATACTTCGACCCTGAAATTTCTGATACGCAGCTTGAACAGATCAAAGAGGGCGGGACAGTGCCTGGTGCAGTAGCTTACGAACTTGATGACCTGACCACTCCGGTTGAGCTCGTTGCTTCTCGAGCCTTTAGCCAAGATGAAATCGGACGCCAAACATTCAACCTCGATTAGTCTCTTGGTTCGAAAAGCGAGGCTCCGAGCCTGCTTGAGTTCAGAGGGTCGTTGCAACACTTTCCCTTAGGAGGGTGTTGTTGTGTCTGGGGTTGTTGGCCCGTTTCATTCGTTGTCTGAATCGGATCGTCGTGGCTTAGTTGCCTTGGTTGG